>JANOHH010001019.1:0-3489 GCA_031406395.1 Verrucomicrobiota bacterium
ACCCCGGCTACGATCCGGCGCGAAACTTTACGCCCGACCTCAATACCGAACAAGTCGTGGAACACTTCGAAAAACATCTGGCACCAACGATCAGTTTCCAGGCGGAACTTACGAAGCTGGGCAAGTGGGACGAGAGCTGGGTGGTTGACCCCGTTCGGATCACGCCCTGGGGAACGCCGATGCGCCCGCATTTGTTCGAGGAACCAATCATCGTGACTCTCACTGCGCCGCTCCAACCGGGCGCGGAGATTCGCTACACGCTGGATGGCTCGACACCGACAGCGGGTTCGACGCTTTACTCCCGGCCGCTCGTGGTCGCGGACTCAACCCGGCTGCGCGCCTTGGCCTTTCGCGAAGGTCGGGCCGTTTGCTTAGAATCCGAAGGGGCCTTCGCGCGAATGGGACCAATGCCGCCCGCGCCGGATGTCACCATCGGCGATTTGAAACCCATCCGCAATGTCGGCTTCGGTCACTCCTATGGCGGTGTCGTGCGTTATTCCGGCAACACCCAGCCACCGCAGAAGGACAAATCGAATCTCGGTCAGGACTTGAAAATCAACCGGAAGACATACCAACAAGGCATGGGCGTCCATGCGCCGTGCGAACTCATGTACGAGATCAAGCCGGAATACAAACGCTTCGTTGCGCTGGCGGGTGCGGATGAAAACCTGGTCAGCATCAGCAACGGCTCGAACCTCGCCAAATACCCAAGTGTGGTCTTCAAGGTTTTCATTGATGGCAAAGAAGCCGCCGCCAGTCCGGTGATGCGCGTGCTGTCGCTGGCGTGGCGGTTCGACGTAGCAATTCCCGAGGGCGCCCGGATGATCAGCCTCGTCGCCATGGATGCGGGGGACGGCTCGCGGGAGGATTTCGCGGATTGGGCCAACGCGGGATTTGTGACGAAATGAAACAAGGCGGATCGGAGACAATGGCCAGCCGGCCGCTCCGCGGCTCCGCAGCCCTGCGCTGAACGATCAATTCAGCGGATTCACCATTTCCTCGCCGCCAGGATGGCAATGATCGCGATGACGACCAGCAATTCGATCAGGGTGAACGCCGCTCCCGGTCTCCGGTCTCGAGCACCCACGGTGCAGTTTTCGGAGTCATTCATGGTCTGCTTGGCGGGACATTCGCACCGGATCTGTTCACGACCATCCATTGTCAGGGTCGAAACTTCAATGAATTCAGCACGGCGGCTGGAGCCAATTTGGAATCAAAATCCACGGAGTCCTGGTAGAAATAGGCGATGCGCTGACCCGTCCACGTCGGGCCCCAGCTGTGCAGGAAGAACATCGCATCCGCTTTGAACCAGCGAGCGGAGCCATCCATGAAAAGTTCGTTGCCGCCCACGGGCACGTTGTTCCGACCGCGATGCGGCGGCATATCCTTAAAAGCCGTAACGCGTCCGCCGCCCCACTGATCGTCAATTTTCATGGTCGCGTCTGCAGCCAATACCCAGCCCGGCCGGGACTGCGAGGCTTTGACGGGGCTGCGTGATGGAAAAGTTCCGGCCGGATTCATCCAGGTCGTGATCCCGCCAAAATATTGAAAGCCGAGCTCCCACGAATCAAAATCGCGTTCGTATTGCGGAAAAGTGGGCCGGCTGGGACAAGTCCAAACCTGATTCCCAGTGGGAGCGTTGGAAAACATGGTCAAGCCAACGGTTTTCGCCGCCTGCTGGTCAAGGTGATCCAGAGCGATCTGGACCGATGCTTGTCGGGCGCTGAAAAGCTTGTCCGCGTTGTCGCCGGCGTAAATGGTGCAACCAATGCCGACCTGCCGAAGATTGCTGAGGCAGCCAGCCCGTTTGGCCTTTTCCTTGGCCTGACTAAGGGCGGGCAACAACATGGCTGCGAGAATGGCGATGATGGCGATGACGACCAGCAATTCGATCAGCGTGAAACCGTGGTTGTCGGTGCGGCGGCGGGAGTGGCAGTAAGTTTGCATGTGGAACGCCCACAAGGAAGCGCTGGACCGCTCGCAGGTCAATGACTGATTTCGGGAATTCGGCTCGTCCAAGCCTGAAAACCGATGTCAAAACCGCTGATCGGCACTGCTGAAAAAGAGAGCGGCAACAGGCAAGCGGACAATCCAGCGCCGCGTGATCGCGACAACGAAAAACCCTACCCGGGGATTTGATAATATTCGCAACACAAACGGCCATTGCCGGCTCTGCTCAACAGGCTTTTTCCGTGCCCGCGCATTCGGCTTGGCGTTCGGGCAGGTCTTTTCGCCACATACTCCCCGGCAGAAACCGCCGCTACCGTCACTGCCAGGATAATTATTCCCAGAGCCAACCATGGGAAATGCGTGAAAAACATATTTGCCCCCGCAGGAGTCGAACATTTTCTCGACCACCCAGCGTGGGTGTGCACCCACGACTATTCAGATCGGGTCGCCACGCGGCCAACTACGAGGGCACAGTCAGGTTGGGTCCGAAGATCGGAGGAATCGAGGCTTGGGTTTGACACGGGCATTCAACGTCGTGTTTAATCAAGTAAACACATGCGCCCAATTCGACATCCTTTCGCCTGGTGGGGTCGCTCGGTTTTTGCCTTGCTGCTGGTTTTGAGCGTCGTGGCGGTTTGCGGGGCCAATCCCGTTCGCCCAGTCAAACCTCTTGCCATTGATTTCAATCGCGACATCCGCCCGATCCTCTCTGAAAATTGTTTCGCCTGCCATGGTCCGGACAAGAACAAGCGCAAGGGCGGATTGCGCCTGGACCGACGCGAGGACGCGACCGCCAAGCTCGAGTCGGGAACCATTGCGATCGTTCCGGGCGACGTTGGGCAGAGCCAGCTGTTGAAAGTCATCGCCACCGAGGACGACGACGAACGGATGCCGCCAAAAAAGACCGGCAAGCGACTGGCGAAGGGACAGATCGAACTATTACGCGACTGGATCGCCCAGGGAGCCGCTTTCAAGGAACATTGGGCCTACCTGACACCGGAGCGGCCACCCTTGCCGACTGTGAATCGGAAGAACTGGCCGCGCAATGAGATTGATTATTTCATCCTGGCGCGGTTGGAGCAGGCAGGCTTGAAGCCGTCGCCGGAAGCGGAGAAGCACACTCTGTTGCGTCGCGTTACCCTCAGCCTGACCGGGCTGCCGCCGACGATTGCCGAAGTGGATACGTTCCTGGCCGACAAGTCACCGGCGGCTTACGAAAAGGTGGTGGACCGGTTGCTGGCCGCACCGGCATTCGGTGAAATGCTCGCCCAGCAATGGCTCGATTTGGCGCGTTACGCGGATTCCGACGGCTATCACGCGGACTTCCCGAGGTCCGTCTGGCAGTACCGTGACTATGTCATCCGCTCGTTTAACGAGAACAAACCCTTCAACCAGTTTACGATTGACCAGCTTGCCGGCGATTTGCTGCCCGATGCAAAGATCGAGCAACGCATTGCCACGGCTTTCAGCCGGAATGGCATGAGCAGCACGGAGGGCGGCGCCGATCCGGACGAGTACATGAATAAATATGTGACCGAC
>JANOHH010001031.1:0-4915 GCA_031406395.1 Verrucomicrobiota bacterium
TCATCGGAGCGCTCACGAAACTTCCCGCCCCCCAGGTTCTCATAAAAGCAATTGCCGAAGATATTGTTGGAGGCGCCCTGCAGCACGGCTTCGGTGTACTGAATGGAGCAGAACTCTTCGCTCTTCTGCTTCTCTGCCTTGAGCCGGAAGGAGGCGGCCTGTCGCTCCTGTTCCGTGGTCATGTCGGAATGCATATCGGTGACGAACAAGTCCATTCGGCCATCGTTGTTGTAGTCAAAAAACTTTAATCCCATCGCGCCCCACGAGGTCTTCGGGAACAAGGCGTCGGTCTTCTCCTCGAAACCCTTCCCGCTCCGGTTTTCAAAGTAATGATCGTCTCCCTGCATGTTCGCCAGGTAGAGGTCGGGGTAACGATCACCATTCAGGTCTGCGAACGTGGCGTCCCCGATCCAGCCCGGGTTATTCAATCCAGCGGTGGCCGTAATATTTTTGAATTTTCCATGGCCCAAATTTTTGTAGAGCAGACCGGGTTCCGACCGCTCGGGGTAAAGATGACCCATGAACGCGCTGGTTATCGTCAAATAAAAGCCGCCCTGACCGACCTGATCCGTTGTATACTTCCCCACGTTGCAGACGAAAAGATCAAGGCGGCCATCGTTATCAAAGTCGAACCAAACCGCCCCCGATGAATGTCCGGAGTAATCGACGCCCGCTTCTTTTGAAATGTCCCGAAACCGGCCATTGCCAAGGTTTTCGAAGAGAACGTTACCATGGCGAACGTTCGTAACAAACAAGTCCGGGTCGCCGTCATTGTCGAAGTCCGCAAACGCCGCCCCGACGCAAATCCGGCCGGGCAGGCCCACTCCGGCTTTCGTGGTGATGTTTTCAAAACGACCGCCACCCAAGTTTCGCCAGAGCTCATTGGAACCTAGCTGGTTCACAAAAAGAATGTCGGATAACCCGTCGCCATCCACGTCGGCTGCAGCAATGCCGCAGCCATGATCATAGTGGCCACGCACCCAATTCTTTGCGGCGTCATCCACGGCGCGATGTTGAAAAGTGATCCCGCTGGCTGCCAGATGATCCGCAAAGTGGAACTCATGAAAGGCTTGAAACTTCGTCACGGTCTCCAACTGCTGCTGCTTCCGCGTCTCAAGCATTCGCATTGTCTGACCTTCCGTGTCGGCGGCCCGCGCCGACGTGGAGGCGAAACTTAACCAAAGGATCCAACTCCACAACAGTGGGAAAACCATGCCGATGAAACGATTCCGGCACCATGGCTGAAGCTGGCGGCTGTTCAAGGTTCGCGCGGCGGCTCCTAGGAAAATGGCCGTGGGATCGGTTGGATCAACCATTCGCTCGAGGTATTGGCTCGTCATAGAAATTTTATAATGGTTCTCGATTGTCCGTTTCGCAAGTCCGCCGTCCGCTGCTGCAGGGCAACCCAGCTAAATCGCGGTAGGGTTGTCGCGCTGCGACGACCAGCGCCGCGTCCAGCGGCGCAAAGGTTTGGTGAGGATGCACAATACGCGGAACACATTCCGGCCCTGCACGGGCGGGGGTCGTCGCAGCGCGACGACCCTACCACATTGGCAGTATGCGCTCGCGCCATATCAGCGGGGCTCGGTGACGACCGTCAGTTTGTCTATGGATGGTGAATTGATCCGTTGCGTTACACCGCTGGGCCAGGTTATTTCGACACTGTCGACTTTGTCGGCTTCGCCCAAACCGACGGTCACGGGCAACTCGGACTGCGAGAGATAGCTGCGGGTGGGCATCACCTGGCGCGCCAGGTTATGCCCGCGCACTCGCACCTTGAGCCATGCGCCGATCCCGTCGCGATTGCTTTTGGTCCCAATCAACTTCAGCCGAATCCAATGATGGTTCAGCTTCTGATCGTTGCGCAACAAGAGCGGCGGCCCCGCAACCTGGGTCAGCACGATATCCAGGTCACCGTCGCCATCGATGTCCGCGAACGCGGAGCCGCGGCCCACGATCGGCTGGAGCA
Source organism: Verrucomicrobiota bacterium (assembly GCA_031406395.1). Classification (GTDB taxonomy): domain Bacteria; phylum Verrucomicrobiota; class Verrucomicrobiia; order Limisphaerales; family JADLHS01; genus JADLHS01. The sequence goes on from JANOHH010001031.1 coordinate 1,970, forward strand.
GATCCCGACCGCACTTGTCCGCTGGCACCGGCAGGAAACCCAACCCTTTGGCGCCACGATTCCAAAAGAGCTGCGCCGGCTGGCGGTATTGCTGCGTGGGCTGCACGCGATTGATTTCGGGTTCGAGGTGGCCGTTGGCGGTCAGCACATCGAGCCGACCGTCGAGATCGTAATCGAAAAAGAACAAACCGAACTTCAAAAGCATCTGGCTCGCCGGACCGAAGCCTTCCTTGATGGCTTCGTCGGCGAAGACCAGGGAGCCGCGCGGCGCGACGTAGAGGGCGTTCATTTCGTTCGCGAAATTGCCGATCGCAATCCCCAGCGTGTCGTCATTGCGAAACCGGGCGGAGTCGATGCCCATGGCGCCGCGGGTCAGACCGTAGGCGTCGTACGCAATCCCCGAGCGCGCGCCAATTTCCGTGAACGTCCCGTCGCGCTGGTTGCGAAACAGAAAATTCTGAACGGTGTCGTTGGCCACGACCAGATCCATCCAACCATCGCCGTCCACGTCCACCGGCGCCACCGACAACGACTTGGCCACCGGCAGACCCGTGGCGGAGTTCTTGATCTGCAGGCCGGCTGCGGCTGAAACGTCAGAAAACTTGCCCTGGCCATCATTGTGATAGAGTTGCGGAAAGACGCCTTGAAAATTACGCGGCGGGCCGTAAGCGCGCCCGATCGTGGGCAGTTCGAAACTGGCGGCCCGATCCATTTCGGGCGACCAACGGACATAGTTGCAGACGAACAGATCCAATTTGCCGTCATTGTCATAATCGATCCACGCCGCACTACTGCTCCAATCGTCGGGGGCGCCCGCGAGACCGGCGTCCTTGCTCACATCGCGGAACTTGCCCTTGCCTTCATTGTGGAAGAGGCGATCACCGCCCAGCGCGGTGATGAAAACGTCCGGCAGTCCGTCGTTGTCATAGTCACCGACGGCCACTCCCATACCGTAAAAACTCACGTCGAGCCCGGAACCGGCAGTCGCATCCGTGAAGTGACCCCGCCCGTCGTTGCGATACAGCGCCATGGTCGATGGCTGTTTGCCCGGCGGAACATGCCCCGGCCAGTAGGTTGAATTGACGAACAACAAATCCTGGTGTCCATCGTTGTCGTAATCGAAGAAAGCCACTCCGCCGCCCATGGTCTCCGGCAAGAGTTTATCACCGTACGCGCCGTTGTTATGGACGAACTTGATCCCCGCCGTGGCGGTGACGTCGGTGAACTTGACGGTCGGCATTTCACTCGCGGAATCAGCGTGCGCCCGCAGAAATTGAGTAGCGACGAGGAAAAACCCGGCCGCGAGATATGTTTTGTTTGGCATTTGAGATTTGCTAGGGTTGATTTGCTAGGGTTTATTTTCTATCAAAGCCGCCAGCACATGACAATAAAAACCGTCCTCCAGCAGCGATGGGCCCGATGGCTCTTGGGATTCGCTTTTTGGACCCTGCTCGGTCTTTCCTTCGCGAGCCAGTTTTACATTTCCAGCGCCAAAGCCGGCCTGGAGGTCAGTTGGCGGCAGGCGGTCGGCTACGCGCTCGGCGATTGGTATGTCTTCGCCGTCCTATCGGTGCCGGTGATCCAACTGGCGCGACGGTTTCGCTTCGAAGTCGGCACCTGGGGCCGCAGCCTCGCGGCGCATCTGGTGGGTGGGGTGACATTTTCGCTCGGTTACATGGTAATTCGGGCCTGGATTGGCCAATGGCAGAGCGGGGCCACTTTTACCGAGGCCTTCCGGCCGCTGCTGGTGAAAACCTGGCATTTCAATCTGCTGGTCTATTGCGTCATCCTCGCCGTGAGTCAGGCGTTTGATTACTACCGGAAATACCGCGAACGCGAACTGCATGCCTCGGAATTGGAGAAGCGCCTCGTTCAAGCGAAGCTGCAGGCCCTCCAGATGCAGCTCAATCCACATTTTCTGTTTAACACTCTGCATTCAATCTCTTCGCTCATGCACAAGGACGTGGAGGCTGCGGACCGAATGATCATGCGGTTGGGCGACATGTTGCGGGCGGCGTTGGAAAGTTCCGACAGCCAGGAGGTGACGCTGCGCGATGAATTGGTTTTTCTCCAACGCTACCTGGAAATCGAACAAATCCGGTTCGGTGACCGGCTCACGGTGAAGCTGGAGATCGCGCCGGACACCCTCGAGGCGCAAGTGCCCAATCTCATCTTGCAACCGTTGGTGGAGAATGCGATTCGCCACGGCATCGAGCCGCACGCCCGGCCCGGCCGCATCGAATTGCGGGCGCACCGCCAGGCGGACGTGCTCGCTTTGGATGTTTCCGACAACGGTGCCGGGCTGCGAAACCACGACCCCGCCAAGGAGGGCGTGGGTCTCTCCAACACCCGGGCGCGCTTGCAGGAACTGTATGGCAAGGCCCATCGCTTCGAACTGGGTCGCGCTGCGGAGGGCGGACTATCGGTGCAACTAACCATCCCTTTCCGATTGGAAAACAATCATCATGAAAACGCGAACTCTAATCGTTGATGACGAATTACTGGCGCGGGAACGGGTGCGTCAGTTACTCCAGCAGGAGCCGGAGATTGAAATTGTCGGCGAATGCTCCAATGGACGGGAAGCGGTCGGGGTCATCCAGGAAAAGCGGCCTGAGCTCATCTTCCTCGACGTGCAGATGCCGGAACTGGACGGGTTCGGGGTACTGCAAGCGATCAGCGGCAGCCCCATGCCGGTGGTTGTGTTCGTGACGGCGCACGACAAATTCGCGCTGCGCGCGTTTGAGTTCCACGCGGTGGATTATCTGTTGAAACCTTTCGACCGCAGCCGGTTTCAAGCGGCGCTGCAGCGCGCACTGGAACACGTCAAGCAGAAGCAAGGGAACGGGCTCGATGAGCGGCTCGCGAGTCTGCTCGCGGATTTGAAGTCACCGCCCAAAGCGTTGGAACGGCTCGCCGTCAAAGCAAACGGCCGCATCGTGTTCGTGT
>JANOHH010001086.1:0-1056 GCA_031406395.1 Verrucomicrobiota bacterium
TTGCAGGCCATCTGCCTCGCCTGCCTCGCATGGAATCCGGCGGATCGCCCGAACGCGGAGTTGGTCGCGCTGGAGTTGGGTCGCTTTCTCGCGGGCGAACCGGTGCGGCTCAAACCCAAGCTCTACGACGATTTGCTGCGCCGCGCCATCAGCGAGCACTCGAATCAGGTGAAGGCGTGGGAGAGTCAGAGCATCATTTCGCGCGAGGAACGGGATGCGCTCGAAATCATCCATCGCCGGTTGCTCGTTGATGAAGACCACTGGATCATTGACGCGCGGCACATTACTCCGATGCAAGCCATCCTCTCGGCGGCCACCTGGTTGACGGTGGTGGCGACCGTGCTCACCGTCTCGATGCTGCGCAAGGAACTGGAGCCGCTGTGGCGATGGCTGCTGCCGGCATTTTTTACGACAGCTCTGCTGGTGGCTGGCGCTGTCGCGCGGCGTGGCCGGGAAAATCTCGCGGCGGCCACGTTTCTCGCCGGCGCGGCGCTGACGATTGCGCCCGCCACCCTCGCGCTGCTGGCGGAGTTGCACTGGTTCGCCACTGCGCCGGCTGAAGTCACGCAAGTATTCCCGGGGACGTTCACCAACCAACAGGTGCTGGCAGCGTCGCTCACAGCGCTCGCCATTTCGGTGTTCAGTTTGTGGCGGTTGAAAATGACGGGTTTTGCGTGGACCACGGCCACGCTTGCCACGACGAGTTATTTCAGCCTGCTGCTGCTGTTCAACTGGGTCGAGCAGAAGCCGGAGATCAAGGCGCTGTGGTGCCTGCCGCTGACAGTGATGGAGTTCGCGGCACTGGCGCTCGAACGCGCCGGCCGCGTTCGTTGGACGATGCCATTTCATCTGATCGCCGTCGCCGCCATGGTGATCGGGTTGGACGTGGTGGCGTTCAACGGACCGACTTTGGAAATGCTGGGCGTCACCAGCGAGCGGTGGCCGTATTGTGATCACGACCGGCAAGTGGCGTTTTCCTTGGTACTCAACGGGCTGTTATTCCTGGCGCTCATGCTGGTGGGCGAGCGATCCGCCAGTCTGGATCTGCGCCGCTCC
>JANOHH010001095.1:0-4971 GCA_031406395.1 Verrucomicrobiota bacterium
GTCGCATCACCCCGATAGAGCGTGATGGAAACATGCTCATTGCGCCGGATGCACTCTTTGATGGCCTCCGGATCCTTCTCGCAGTTCAACAGGGTCTTCCACGAATAAATGTGTTTGGGTTTGTGAAAATCGCTGTTCGCCAGGAATGGCAAGCGCCGCAGACTGACGGGCGTGAAGAGGTTATTGCGATTGGCAATCTCCCACGCGTCAATCACCGGGGCGAACTTGTCCTGGTGGTCCCATAGATAAAGGGTTTCCTTGGCCCACTCGGATTTCATCAAATGCGGATGCGCTGCCACCGCCAACCCACCTTGCGCATGGATGCGGGTGATGGTTTCCATTAAATCATGGCGCGGGCTGATGGGCTGCTTGAGGTCCAGCCCGAGGAGATGGGCGGAAGATTTCCGGGTTGGGCCATCCTTGTTGAACTCCAGCCCGGTGAGCACCAGCAGACCATAACGCCGCCATGCGCGTTTCGCCTCGCGGGCGATCACCTCGAAGTATTCCTCCACTTGATCATAGCTCAGCGTCAAGGGCGTGAGCCGGGCCAGTTTGCCGATCAACCTTCGGGGGTCGGTCCAGTGATCGGTGATGCAAAGGCAGTCAAACCCGCGCCGGCCGTAAAAATCCACGACTTCGGAAACGGTCAGCTGGCCGTCGGAGTAATTGGTGTGGACATGAAAATCGCAGAGCAGCGGGCCGGTTTTATGGCGGGCAAGCTGGGCGCGCATGGCGAGGCTTACCATTTTGGCCGCGGCCGGAACGGCGCGGACCAGGCCGTTGTTGGGCGTGGTCGGCAAGGGAAATTTCTCAGGACGCACAACTTTGTTGGCCGCGTCACATTCCGCGAGAATCAATTCCGCGATCTGCATGGCCGCGTCGGGCCGGCTGATTTTTTCAATCTGGCGGCGCCACTGCGACCACTGTTCGCCGCCGTCTTCGGCCAGGCGCTCCACCCAACGGGCGACTTCCTTCCGGCCGTCAACCACCACGCCGATATTGGCGTCCCGGATGATGTTGGCGTTGCCCTCCTCCTGGCCGGGAATGACTTGGTTGATGATCATCGGGCATTTGGCGGCGATCGCCTCCTGTACCGCCGCGCCGCCGGCTTTGCCGATCACGACGTGGCTGCGCATGAGCAATTGCGGCATTTGATTGGTCCAGCCGAGGAGCTGCAGTCGCCCGTCATGCTCCCGGGCGCGGCGCGCGAGTTTCTCCTTCAACTCGGAGTAGCGTCCGACCGTGACTGTGAGTTCCACGTTGGGAATCGCCAGCAGGCGATCAATGGCTTTGCCGCACTTCTTCTTGCCGGTGTTGATGACATACAACACCCGCAATCTCTGGCCCAACGTGGGGCGTTCGGGCAAGTCCGACGGAGGCGCAGCGAACAGCGGGCTGACCGGGAAACCCAGCGTTGCGATCGATTCCTTCGCCACGCCCGCGCTCTGCAAAACTTCAGCCGTCGCCGCGTCGCAAACCACGAACCGATCGCTCCGGGCACGATACCAAAGCGAATGCACCGAACCCGCGTCCGTGATGATGGTGACGAAACGAAACGGACGCTCGCAGTGATCGCGATAGAGCGCCTGGATCAACGACCCGTAAGCCGGATACGTACTGACAACGCAATCTGGCTGCGTCTCTTCGAGGAGTTGCACCAGCGACTTTTGCATCCCCACGAGGCCACGCCCATCCGCCAGCCACGGCGCATGATCCAGCAACTTGAAGATGCCGCCCCAGAGCTGGGGCGCGTAACGCACCGCTCCGAGATAGGCTTTCTTGGCGAGGGTGTTGAGCCGCTTGTAACTGAGATCGTAGAGGTCGGCGACCGTCACCTCGGCTTCGGGCGAGGCGAGTTCCAGCGCTTCGCGCACGTTGCGGGCGGCGGCGTTGTGCCCGTCACCGAATCCCGCCGTAAGAATCAGTATCTTTTTCACGAGATCATCTGCCCGGAATGTCGGGGGTCATGGTTACAGGCGAATGACGGTTGAGTTACATGTCGCTGACAAAAAAGGCAGGGCGGCCTCACGTCAGGAATTACGAGGCCGCCCTGGTTGGGGAGTTGGAGGAGGGATGCTTAGTCCTTTTCGCTGCGCTTGCCTTTGTCAAACCGGACGTTGCTCGGGAGCATCAGGAGGAGCTGGCCGTCTTCAACCGTATTGGGGGCCGGCGCAAGCGAAGGGCCGTGCGCTTGCACAACCGTGAGCCAGGAATCGCGACCGAAGAAGCTGGAGGCATCGATGATCCCGCTGGTTTCCCACGTTCCGGGAACGGGCACAGCCGGCGGTTGCGTCTGGCCGGCGGCAATCTCCGTGCCGGCCGGATTCAACTCGGCAATCCGTTTGGCGGCGAAGTTGTTCTTGAGGTCCAGCCGCCAGATGCTGCCTTCCCGGGCGCGAGCGGCATATTTCGGACGACTATCGGAATGACCGTCTTCGTTGATCATGATGAAGTCACGGCTGGTGTCGATGTTGTCGGCCGCGAAAGCGATATCGCCGCCGGCCGCGTCAATCGCATCCGCGTTGTAGATCATCGCAATCGTGGTTGTGCTGAGGATATTTTCTTTGTCGAAGTTCACTTCATAGAGGCGACCAAGGCGGTTGCCCGCGCCGTTGCCTGTGGTGACGAAGAAGAACTTGTTCCGGTCCTGCTTGCTCCACGCGCCGTCTTCAATCCGGATAAAACCGAACGCACCGGTCGCATCGGTAGCGGTTTCCAATTGCACATCGCTGAGCAGGTCGGCGTTCGGAACTTCGACCCATGCACCGGTGATGGTGCCGTTGGTGAAACCAATCTCGTTGGTTGGATAACCGACGTCAGCCACGAAAGCGTAGAGCGTACCGGTATCGAGACCGTTGCGGCTCAGGACGCTTGCGCCGGGCGTCCGATCCTTCTTGCCGATATACATGTAGAGCTGGTTGTCGGGCGTGGTCGGGCCGTCCTCCATGCACATGATGACGGTGTAATCCGTCTTAGCGGGACGAACGAGGGAGTTTTCCCAAGGGAATCGACCGAGTTTGGGCAGCGTGTGCAGTTCGCGATCGAAGATCACTGCCGCCAGACCACCCTTGCCGTCGAATGTGCTCGCGCCGCCGCTTTCCTCGCCAGTAAAGAACATGGGACGATCCAGACCCGCCTCACGGAAGGAGAGGGAGCCGGAGCAGAACCGCGCGAAGCCCGGGGTGGCGTTGTCGGTCTGCGCGGGTGGCAGGACCAGACCTTTTTCCTCGTCATGGACGGTGTCATAGGCCACTTCTCCGGACACCACGTGTGCCTGACGGTCGAGCACGAACCGGGAGACGAAGGCACCCCGATTCGTCGGTCCACCGACATTGGGTTCGGACAACGCGGTCTGCTGCAGTTCATGATTCATGAAGAGGATCGTGTCCCCGCAATCGGACCGGTAAGCCCCGAGCCCATCTGGAATGCCGATCATTTGATAGGTGCGCTTGGCGTCGCTGGTGTTAGGGACTTGATCGCCCACGGTCAGCAGCGGTTGAATCACGTAGTCGGTCGAAACCGAAACGACGTAGGGTTTCACCTTGGTGTAGTCTTGCGCGGAAGCGACCAGTGCCGCGCTGAGCACAGCGGCCAGGCTGAGATGGAAGGCACGCCGAGGTGACGCGCAGGAGTTGTTGATGTGTTGTGTCATAGTTTTCGTTTGCTTACGGTTAGTTTTGATTTGTTTTTTTCTGCGTCCCTACTGGAACGCACACGCACTCTAGGGGCGAACGATGACAACCCAAGGTCGAGAGCGTTACAATTGCGTTTCATCAGTCGGGTGATTTGTTACGTCGGGATTCTGCGATCTGAAATGGTTGGAAAATTGCGACTCGAATTATTTTGCTCCGACGGTTCGGGTCGGGGACCTCTCTGGCGTAAAAGCTATGCGCCCGCTCCGACCTTTTTTCAACTGCGGTGGGCTGCCTTCAGACGCAGGGAGGATCGATTTCAAAAGGGGAGACCGGGCCGTGAACTACGACTGGAGCTCTACCTTCAAGCCGGCGAAATCCAGCGGCTTTGTGAGATACGCGCAGGCCCCGGCCAAAGTTGCGGAATGGCGGGTCACGTCGGTGGCAACGGCGCTGATCATGATTACCGGCGTGGCGGACGTAGAAGGTTGCCGGCGCAACCGTTCGCAAAGCGTCAGGCCGTCCCCATCTGGCAACAAAAGATCCAACAGGATCACACCGGGCAAATACTGTCGCGCTTTATTCAATGCCTCCGTACCGTTGGTAGCGCTGCGGATCTGGTACCCGCAGTCGCGTAATCGGAATTGCAACAACTCCGCAAAGTCCAATTCATCGTCAACCAACAGTATGCTATTTGTCATGCCAACTCTTACTCCATCTTTGCCGTGGGACAAAGGCGGTGGGGTGAAGCTTCGGCGACGATTGGGTGACACGAAAAATCTGACCTATCCGGTCGCGCGCAAAGTTTTCACCTGACCGCCCCGGCTACGACATTCCCTGCGGGCAACGAAAAGGCGGGGGAACCTAAGATGATAGGACAGCCTGCCCAAGCTCCACACAATCCGACACGGACAGATTGCTTTCGCTTAACACCAATCAGATTAGACAACCAGCGCTAAGGTTTTCGCAGGCGGAAGAAGCGGGAATCATTAGTCATTGGTAAAGTCACAGCGAGTTGACCATTGGTTAATACAACGCTCTGGGTGAGGATTGCCCAACTTGCAGGAATCCCCAAGGTCAACGTGTCTTCAACGCGATAACCCGTCGCTTCAACGGTCCAGCGGATTACTGCGTTATTGCCCGAACGGGTGAGCACCAACCCCGGCACTGTCATGATGCCCGGGGAGCCGGTCTCATTGGAAGCATTCACGGCAACAAAGGCACCGTTGATACCGACGGCGCTCAATTGGGTGATGTTCGTATTGTTCAATCCAAGCCCGTTGTCGAAGGTTGCGAATGGTCCAACCGGCGAGGTGCCAAAGGAAACACTGGCCTGCAG
>JANOHH010001119.1:0-3962 GCA_031406395.1 Verrucomicrobiota bacterium
CGGGGTCGGTGGTGGCACCGAGCGCGGCGTTTGTTTGGAAAGGGAATTGTTCAATTCCGGGATGAATGCCTTCATCAATTTTGAAATTTTGACGACAAGCCTTTTTTTTGCGGTTGCTAGTCACCCTGTCCCCGGACTAACTCATGGACTGGACCAGATAAGTGAACCGGGTCAGCGACCGCAATTGGCTGGCGGCAACCAAGAGTAATGAAGACAAATACAATGATCCCATCATCGAAACCAAATGCCGTCAGTGGCTCGTGCTCCGTTCCGACGCGGCCATCCGCGCCTTTCGCCAATCTCGACATTGGCTCGCATCAATTGGCTGGCTCCGCCCGGCCGGTTGAAAGAGGCTGGGATCTCATCGCGGGTGGGGCGGACATTTGGGAAAAAGCCGACCAGTTTCATTTTGTCTTCCAGGACCTTTCCGGCGACTTCGACATCGCGGTCCGGGTCGAAAGTTTCACGCCGGCTCACCTGTATTCCAAGGCCGGTCTGATGATTCGTGAGAATGTGAACACCGACAGCGCCCACCTGATGTTCCTGGTTTTCGCGAGTGATGCGCCCCGAAACAACAATCTCGGCGCTTATGAAATGCAGTTTCGCCCGGTCGCGGGAGCTGATTGTCAGGGGATTTATCCCGCGGTCCGGCCGCCGGCCCCGCCGGAATTCACCGCAGCTTTTCCCAACTCCTGGCTGCGCGTGACCCGGCGCGGAAATCAGTTCTCGGCTTTTGCCTCCACGGATGGAGAATTGTGGAAGCGATATGGCGAGCAAGTTCTGCCGCTGGCCAACACGGTCATGGTCGGCCCCGCCCTGACGTCACACAACGAATCGGTCGCGGCCCAGGCCGCCTTTCGCGACTACACCGAAGCCAAATAAATAAGCCCACCCACCAATTATGAAACGCATCAAACTGGCTCCGCTCGGCCCGGAATTTTCAAGCATGGTTTATGGCACCTGGCGGATACTCGACACCAAACCGACCGCGCAGGAAATCAACCGCCGGCTGCACACATGCCTCGAACTCGGTATCACGACGATTGATACGGCGGAGATTTACGGCCTCTACGAAGTGGAGCAAATGCTCGGCGCCGCGCTCGCCTTGTCGTCCGGACTGCGGGACAAATTCGAGCTCGTGACAAAGGCCGGCATTTATGTGCCTTGCTCCCAGCATCCCGCTTGCCGCACGGCGCATTACAACGCCACCGGCCCGCACCTCCTCAAGAGCCTTGAAAGCTCTCTGCGTCTGCTCGGCACCGACCGCGTCGAGTTATTTCTGGTCCATCGCCCGGACTGGCTGACGCGCGCCGATGACACGGCCGCGGGATTGAACGAGATGTTGCGCACCGGCAAAATTCGCGCGGCAGGTGTGTCCAACTACAGCGTTTCGCAATTTGAGCTGCTGAACGCACAAATGGAACAACCGCTTGTGACGAACCAGATTGAGTTCCACCTGCTGCACCCGGAGCCGATCAACGACGGCACGCTTCAGCAATGTGAGAAACTGGGTGCGCGGCCGATGGCGTGGAGTCCCCTCGCCGGTGGCCGGATATTTGATCCGGCCAATCCCGCCGCGCCGCGCCTGGCGGCGGCGGCGAAAAACATGGTGGCCCGATACAACGGGGCAACGCTGGAACAGTTAGCCTACGCCTGGATTCTTGCGCACCCGAGCCATCCGTTGCCGGTCATCGGCACGAACAAACTCGAACGCCTGCAATCCGCCGCGCAGGCTGATGCCATCGTGCTGGAACGCGAAGACTGGTATGCACTCTGGGAAGCGGCGCAGGGCCGCAAGATTCCGTGAAGCATGATCGGCATGAACCAAAACATGTGTCGGCGGGGAAAGTGCCTTTGAATAAATCGAAATTGCAAAGCATGAAGAACAAAGCGGGGGTTGCAAAAGTTCGCGGCGTTCTCGTCCTCGGACTTCTGGGTTTTGTAGCGTCGGTCCTTCACGCCGCGCTGCTTTCCGACTATGCCGGCCGGCCGTACCAAGATGCCGTCCATGCCGGCGGCCCGCAGCGGATTCCTGGCCCGGTCTTCTGCGCCTATTACGACCTCGGCGGCGAAGGGATCGCCTATCACGATACCGACGCCACCAACAACGGCAGCGGCAAACTCAACCCCGCGAACGGCTCGTATCTCAACGAATTCCGGAAGCAGGAAGGTTGCGACATTTCTTACACGAAACCGATGCCCGATCTCGAGTCCCCTTGCAACAAGGTGACCCCGCCACTCGGGTTGCTTTACGTCGGCTGGAATGAGCCGGGCGAGTGGTTCAAGCTTACGGTAGAGACCGCCGAGGCCGGCAACTATGTGGCCGATGTGCTTTATACTTCCCAACGCGGCGGAACGATCGGGATTGAGGTCGACGGCACGTCCTATCGCTCGACTTTCGACCTCGTATCGACCTTTGACCCAGCCGAGACCATCCCCTGGCGTCAATGGCATCATTGGAATGTTGCGCGCGATGCATTTGAGATGGCGCTACCCAAAGGCGTGAGCGTGCTAACGGTACGCATTGAGACGAACGGAAACCTGAATTTGGCGACCTTTGATTTTCGATTGAAAGGGAGCCCGCGCTCTGGGCTTGGTATCACCGCCGTCAAAACCCCCTCGCCGACTTCGGCGACAGCGCCGCCAGTGGTGGTACCGAGCGCGACCTTCGTTTGGAAAGGGGATTGTTCCAGTGAAGCCGCCTTCGTGAACTCCAATCACGAAAGAATTCCCGGTCATTATGAATACCTCCCTGACCCGCAAGACCCGGCGCGGGGAATCGTATTCGCCGGCCATCTCACCCCCGATTTCACGACCACCGACCCGGAGAAGTTTCACCAGCATCCGGAGATTTATTTTGACCGTTTTATTCCCGGCAACCTCATCACCGCCAGTTTCGATGTCAAAGTGGACGATCTCGCCCCGTCCGAGCTGGGCCCGTACGGTCACAACCCGTGGTTGAACTTGGTGACTTTGTTCGATGAAACCACTTTTGCCGGCGGAAAAAGTTTTCATCCCGCGGTGATGGTCAATCTCGTGGGGACGCCGGGACACTATCGGCTGCAAGCCTACTCGATTGATGCGGCGGGCGCCGGCACGTTCTATGAAAAAATCGAAGCCGGCCCGGTTTTTCCCAGCGGCAAATGGGTGACGGTGCGCGTCGAGGTGGACGCAAAAACGGAAAAAGTTCTAGTCTATCAGGACAAAGCCTTGGCATCCACCGGCCCCTACTTGGGCAAGCCGGGTCTGGCGGGCGCGCACATGGGCCTCTACGCCAATCGTAAGATGACACGGGCGACCGTGTTCAACGACGACATCACCATCACCGTCGGAAATTAATTAGCTGGACCCGGGGTGTAACTTCCAAACCCCATGGGGCTTTCCGCTGCCAACCCAGTTTCTCGAACTGGCCGGCTTGGTGGTGCGCTCATCTGACCAAAGCGTCAGCCGTATTTGCGTGGGGGTGTGACTTGCCGTATCATTCGGGCATGAACTGCCGCGCTGTTCCGGACCAGACTGCCGAATCCCTGCTGGGGCCGGCGGCCGCGCTCATGGCATTGTTCGATTGCATCGAGGGCGTGCATTTCTGGGTGAAGGATTGCGAAGGACGCTACCGGGCGATGAATCGCGCCGGCCTGCTTGACTACTCGCTCGCATCGTTTGCCGAAGCGGAGGGCAAGACCGATTTCGACCTTTCGCCCACTCACATCGCCACGCAGTTTCGGCTCGACGACGAGCGCGTGCTGAAGGGTGCCAAGATTGTGAATCGCGTGGAGCTGGTGGGGCGCTTCGATCACACCGCCGGCTGGTGCGTGACGGACAAAGTGCCGCTTCACGACGCCCGCGGTCGCATCGTCGGCACGGCCGGGGTGGCGCGGCCATTGGCCAAGGACGCCGTGCTCCCCGCCACGGCGGACGCAGCAATGGCGCGCGCGGTGGCATTTCTTCGCCAGCACCTCGCC
>JANOHH010000516.1:0-4933 GCA_031406395.1 Verrucomicrobiota bacterium
GGCAAGACCTTCCCGTCTTCATCCAGAAAAGCACCGCCGGTGAAGGTAATGGGGGCCCAGTTGGTGCCTCCGACATTCCGATAAAACCCATCCTCCTCGCCGTGCTCCTCCACACCGCCGCGCGAATTGACGGTGAAGCGCCCGACCAAATCCGGCTCGGTGACCAGCCGTCCATTGACCGCCGTGATGACTTGTTTGCCTTGGTCAACCTTGAGCCGGAACTTTGTGTTTGGCATGTCTGTCAGTGCGGAGGTCCGATAATTCGCCACGTAAAGGTCCAGAAAACCGTCCCCGTCCATGTCTCCTAACGCGAGGGACATTCCGCCCTTATTTGGATTTAACACCTGGACATCTTCCTTGAAGTGGCCATGGCCGTCATTGCGGAAAACGTGGGTGCCTCCGCCAACCGAGTTCACCACCAGATCCAGATCGCCATCGCCATCAAGGTCCGCAAGGGCAGCCCCGGTCGCGTCCAGGTTCTCACAAGCTACGCCAGCTTTTGCCGTGACGTCCTCAAATTTCCAATTTCCCAAGTTGCGCCAAAGCGCGTTGAGGCCATCCAGCCGGCAAAAGTACAGGTCGCACCGCCCATCACCATCCACGTCCCCGGCCGCGACGCCGGAGCCGTTCAAGAGAATCTGGTTCGTGAGATGGCGTTGCTGGGCGAGCAGATTCGAGAAGGTCAGGCTGGTCAGGCTGGCATCCATCAAGGTGAACCCAGGCCGGTCCGATCTTGCAACTTCCAAAGCCGCACTCCGAAAGCCTGCGCCAGAAGTCCATTTGAGGTCAGCCGAAAACCCTGAAACACTGCCGAGGATCAGCACCCAGCCACAGCGGGCAAGCAAACAGAGCGACCCATTGCGAGCAACAGAGGAATGCAGGTGGATGCTTTCATACATAAGGATGGTGGCAGATGCGCGCCTTATCCGCTCGCCAAGCCGATCCAGACGGCACGGCGACGCGGATCTGTCTGGGACAACGCTTTCCACTTCTGCTCGCGGCCAGGTGCTCATAATTCTAAAACCGATGTCCAAAAGGACCCCATCCAGCCGTTTTCGCAAAGCACAAAAAGGCGAAGTTGGCAGAAACCGCGTCCCGAGGATTTGGTCAAACCTCGGTTTCTGAACTCGCTGCTGTGGGCGTCCCGCTCGGTCCAAGTTCGATTGCCTCGCGCCGTGAGCCATAGAACTGATTCATTGGCTCGAAGGAGGCCAGGGAAAACGATGGTTTCCTGCATTTAAGCTCTGACGAGCTTGTATGCCAGGATTGCGGTGGATTATGCTTTGCGCTGTGAACGCCAATCAAACCTTGAGTGTCCGGCGGCGCCGTCTCCTCGGAGCGAAGAGCCCGGCCCGTACGCGTCCGATTCGATTGCGGGTTGACTCGAAACTGAACCCAAGGTGCTTATCACCTTCCTTGGCTTTCCAGATATTTGCCTTGATCCTGGCCGCCATGACCGGCTCGTCTCCGGCCGGCCCGCTTGCTTTTCGCGAAATCCAAGGGCATCACGTCGCGAATCTTGAGGTTCCGCGCGAGGGTCAGGCCGGTTTTACTTCGATGCCGCCCGCCGTGACGGGCATCCAGTTCACCAACCTTGTTCCTGAATCCCGCTCCCTCACCAACCACATCCTCTTGAATGGTTCCGGGGTGGCCGCCGGCGACATTGATGGGGATGGGTTCAGCGACCTATTCTTCGGCGGTACGGGCGGACTTGGTGTCTTGTACCGAAACCTGGGGGAGTGGAAGTTCCAAGACGTTACTCACGAGGCCGGGCTTGATCTGTCGGATCTCGATGCCACCGGGACTGTGCTGGCCGATGTGGATGGCGATGGCGATCTGGACTTGCTAGTAAGCTCGATCCGCAAAGGGGTGCATTTGTTCCTCAACAATGGGAAGGGCCAATTTCAGGAGACTACTTCTGCCGCCGGGCTATCCTCCATCACCGCTGGCATGTCCATCGCGCTGGCGGATGTGGATGGCGATGGCGACCTCGATCTTTATGTCTGCAACTACCGCAATGAGACCTTGCGGGACGGCTTCAGCATGAAAATCCGGGTCGCCACGATCAACGGCAAGCGCGTGATCACCATGCTTAATGGCCGACAATTGACGGGGCCGGACCTCACGGGCTGGGTCAGCTTGGATGAGAAAGGCCAGATCGTCGAAAATGGGCAAGCCGACGTGCTGTATCGGAACAACGGCGGCGGAAAGTTCACGCCGTCATCCTTTACCGGCGGAATGTTTCTCGATGAAAATGGGAAAGCACTCACGACGCCGCTGTACGATTGGACGCTGAGCGCCGCATTCCGCGACCTAAACGGTGACGGATTGCCCGACCTCTACGTGTGCAGCGATCTGGCCTCGCCGGATCGGATTTGGATCAACAAGGGCGACGGTCATTTTCAGATGATTCGGCCCACCGCTCTGCGCAAGACTAGCTGGTTCTCAATGGGCGTAGATTTTGCCGATCTCAATCGCGATGGTTACGATGAGATTTTCGTCGCTGACATGCTTAGCCGGGACCACCGGCTGCGCCAGGTGCAGGTTGGGGATCATCAAGGTGTTTTCTCACCCGTAGGCACCTTCGAGAACCGGCCCCAAGTTCCGCGTAACACTTTGTTCCTGAATCAAGGCGACGGCGAATACGCGGAGATTGGCTATTTCAGCGGCTTGTACGCCTCAGAGTGGTCGTGGTCGCCGATCTTCCTGGATGTGGATCTGGACGGTTACGAGGATGTTCTGATTGCCACCGGGTTCGAAAGGGATGTGCAAGACGTGGACATCGCGAACCAACTGGAAGCCGCCCGGCGCGGCCAGCAGCTCTCTGACGGCGACGCTCTGCGGATGCGCGCAAAATTCCCGCGACTCGAACTGCCGAAGCTCGCCTTTCGCAACCGGGGAGACCTGACTTTCGAAGAACGGGGCGAGGCCTGGGGCTTCAATACGCGCGGCGTCAGCCAGGGAATGGCACTCGCTGACTTGGACAACGACGGCGACCTGGACGTGATCGTCAACAACATGAACGGCGTCGCGGGCATTTATCGCAATGAAAGCTCCGCGCCTCGCGTGGCCGTGCGGCTCAAAGGCCAGCCGCACAACACCCGGGGCATTGGCGCCCGCATCGCCGTCACGGGTGGCGCCGTTCCAAGCCAGACTCAGGAAATGCAGTGCGGCGGTCGGTATCTTTCTTCCGACGACACGATGCGTGTGTTCGCCACGGGCCAGATGACAAATGTGCTTGCCATAGACGTGGTTTGGCGGAGCGGGAAAAGGAGCCGCTTGGAAGGCGTGCGCCCGAACCAACTGGTGGAGATAGTTGAGCCGCCCGGCCCTCCGCAAGCACCGCCAACCAAGCTGGCCAAACCGCTGCCGATCTTTGAGGATGTGAGTTCGCTCGTCGCCCAAATTCATCACGAAGAAAATTTCGACGACTTTATCCGCCAACCCTTGCTACCGCACAAATTTAGCCAGCTCGGTCCCGGGGTGGCCTGGTTCGATCTGGACGGCGACGGCTGGGATGATCTCTTCATCGGTTCCGGCAAAGGCAGTGCGCTGGGGGCTTTCCGAAATAATCGGAAGGGTGGGTTCGAACGGTTCACGCAAGAACCTCTGGCGCAAGTTGTGGCTCGCGACCAAACCGCCATCCTTGGCGCCCAATTGGCGCCCGGCCAGCCGGTCCTCTTGGCCGGCTCGGCCAATTACGAGGATGGAAGCTCGGAAGGTGGAGCGGTCAACGCCTATGACTTCGCAACCGGCAAGTTGGATGACCTCGTCCCGGGAACTAAGTCGAGTACCGGTCCGATGGCTCTGGGAGATTATGACGGTGATGGCGATCTGGATCTGTTTGTGGGGGGCCGATTGGTGGCCGGGCGCTATCCCGAACCGGCCGCTTCGCGACTGTTTCGGAATGACGGTGGCAAACTCGTTGAGGATGCGAGCGCCGCTGTGTTATTGCGCAACGTCGGTCTGGTCAGCGGCGCAACGTGGAGTGGAGTGACTTGGGCGGAGACGGTTATCCCGAATTGATTCTCGCCTGCGAATGGGGAGCGATCCGAGTATTCCGGTACCGGGACAAACACGAGTGGCGCGAAATCACTTCCGACTTACGCTTGGATAAGTACCTGGGCTGGTGGAACGGGGTGGCGGCGGGAGATTTCGATGGCGATGGGCGCATGGACCTGGTCGCGTCGAACTGGGGGCAAAACCACAAGTACCAGAACTACCGCCAGCAACCGTTGCGGCTCTATTATGGTGATTTTGCCGAGTCCGGTGGCGTGGATGTATTGGAGGCGTACTTTGAGCCGACCATGGCGAAGATCGTACCCTGGCATCACCTTGGCCGTGTTGGTCCTGCCTTGCCATTTGTTAATGGTCGCTACCGCACCTTCCAGAAGTTCGGAGAGGCCAGCATCGGTGAAATCCTGGGTGACAAAATGCGCGGCACATCGGAGCTCCAGGCCAATTGGCTCGAATCCACCGTCTTCCTCAATCGGGGTGATCATTTCGAAGCCCATGCTTTGCCGATGGAAGCCCAACTAACTCCTGCCTTTGCCACCTGCGTTGCCGATATTGACAACGATGGCAAGGAAGACCTTTTTTTAAGCCAGAACTTTTTTGCCACTGAACCAGAAACCGGTCGGTATGATGCCGGACGCGGGCTGTGGCTGCGCGGTGACGGTCATGGTGGATTTCGCCCAATACCCGCTGCTGAAAGCGGGGTGCGGGTCTATGGCGAACAACGCGGCGCGGCGGTTGCCGACTTCGACCACGATGGCCGCGTTGATTTGTGCGTCGGCCAGAACGGCGCCGCTGCAAGGTTGTTCAAGAACACTGGTGGTCGCCCCGGAGTTCGCGTTCGACTCCAAGGCCCGTCCGGGAATCCGACCGGGGTCGGGGCTCAGGTTCGCTGCACTCACATCAAGTCGGTCAAAGA
>JANOHH010001174.1:0-1875 GCA_031406395.1 Verrucomicrobiota bacterium
GGTCGCCGGGCCGTGCGCGGGCGGCGCGGCGTATTCCCCGGCCTTGATGGACTTCATCATCATGGTGAAAGGCAGCGCCAACATGTTCATCTGCGGGCCGGAGGTCATCCAAGCGGTGACCGGCCAGAAATGCACGATGGAAGAAATCGGCAGCGCGATGGCCAACGCCAGTGTGAGCGGCAATATCCATTTTGTGGCGGAAAACGATGCCGACGCGGTGCGCATCGTGAAGAAGCTACTTTCGTATCTGCCGGCGAACAACGTGATGGATCCGCCGCACGCACCCACGCCGGAGGTGGATTTGAGCGCGGACCTGGAGTTCAACACGCTGGTGCCGGATGACGCGAAGAATCCGCTCGACGTCACCAAGGTCATCGCCCGCCTCGTGGACAAGGGCGATTACCTGGAAGTGATGAAGGAGTTTGCCAAGAACATTGTGATCTGCTTCGCCCGCATCCAAGGCATCGTGGTCGGCATCATTGCGAATCAATCGGCGGTGAAGGCCGGCACCCTCGACATTGATGCGTCCGACAAATCCGCCCGCTTCATCCGGTTCTGCAACGTGTTCAACATCCCGATCGTGAACCTGGTGGACGTGCCCGGCTTTCTGCCTGGCGTGGCGCAGGAACGCGGCGGCATCATCCGGCATGGGGCGAAGATGCTGTTCGCCTATGCCTCGGCCACCGTGCCCAAGATCACCGTGATTTT
Organism: Verrucomicrobiota bacterium; assembly: GCA_031406395.1. Classification (GTDB taxonomy): domain Bacteria; phylum Verrucomicrobiota; class Verrucomicrobiia; order Limisphaerales; family JADLHS01; genus JADLHS01. Next base: position 709 of record JANOHH010001174.1, read on the forward strand.
GCGCAAAGCTTATGGCGGCGCGTATCTCGCCATGTGCAGTTCGGACATGGGCGCGGACGCCGTTTACGCCTGGCCCACCGCCGAGATCGCCGTGATGGGTGCGGACGGAGCGGTGAAAATTCTCTACAAACGCGAGATCACGGCGGCCGCGGACCCAAAGAAGGAGGAGGCGCGGCTCGTCGCAGAGTATCGCGAGAAATTCTGCTCACCCTACGAAGCGGCCAAGAAAGCGATGATTACCGACGTCATCAGCCCGGCCGAAACACGCGCCGTGGTTTCCCTGGCGTTGCGCAACCTCATCAGCAAGCGTGAAACGCGGCCACCGAAAAAACACGGCACGATTCCGTTGTGAACGATCAGCACATTGAGCCATGAGCAATCCCATTAACTCTCCGGACGATCTGACCCCGACCGAGGCGAATCTCGGCAAGGTGCTGGCATTGATTCACCGAGTCTTGCCGCGACTGGACGATCCGGCGCGCAGGGCCGAGGTGCAATCAACTTTGGGCAAAGCCATTGCTCTGCTCGACGCCGCCCGCGCGGCCCACACGGGCAGCCCGGCGACCCACCTTCCGTTGGGGGCGCAAAATGTTGCCACCGCGGTCGGGCCGCAGATGGCGGCGGTGATTGCCGCAGCGGTGTCCATCGTGCTCGACCGTCCCTTTCGGCTGGTGTCCGTGCAACAGGTGACGGTGCCCGTCGTGCCGCATCTCAATGTCTGGGCGGTGGAAGGTCGCACGCAGATTTTCATGTCTCATAGAGTCCGTTGAACCCCTTTAACCAAACTGCATGATCAAAAGACTTCGCGTAACCGTGGATGGCCATTCCTACGACGTCACTGTCGAGGTGCCGGATGAAACCAGTTCGCCGGCAGCAGCGCCGGCGACCCCAATCGCCGCCCCAACGCCACCGGCCGCCACGGCGCCGACGGCACCGGCTCCCGCCGCGCCCATCGCCGCGGCCCCCTCCTCCGGTTCTGCCGGCCCTGGCGAGGTGACCAGCCCGCTCGCGGGTCGTGTCACCGCGGTCATGGTGACCGTCGGGCAGGAAGTGAAAGAGGGGGATCACCTCGTCACGCTGGAGGCGATGAAGATGAACACTTTCGTCTTCGCGCCGAAAAGTGGCAAGGTCGCCGAAATCAAAACCACCGTTGGCTCGGCGGTGGAA
>JANOHH010001250.1:0-3129 GCA_031406395.1 Verrucomicrobiota bacterium
GGAGGGCCTCGGCAAGGAGCGTGAGATCGTACTTCGGGGAACAGAAGAACAAGACGCTGTACGGCTCGGAGAGGCCGATGGCCTCTCGGAGCTCCTGCACGGCACTCCTGGGGTCGGACAGAACGGAGGATCCAAGTCGAAACGGGTCGGACATGACAACTCCATGGTGCGTGAACATCAAGTTTGGAACGACTCTTGCTGGCATTGATAGATCGAGAGGAAGTTTGCTGGGGGAGCGGGCCGACCTCCTTGATGATACGGGCCAGGACTTTGTCGGCGCGGAGTAAGTGCTGGAGCGCCGGTTCGTTCATGTGAGGACCGGGGTTTCGGGCGAACTCCGGGTAGGCGCGCGATTGAGGGTTTTGACGGTTTCGACGCGAAGGATGATCCATTCACCGTCCACCTGGCGCAAGATGCACTTGATTTCCTGCACGATCAGATACTGGTCACCCGGCGTCTCGACTCGCAAGGTGAGGTCCACACTGGCGGATTTCTGATCCCCGCCGACCGTGATATTGGGGTCGAGCAACTGGACTTTGAACGCGCGAAACATGTTTCGCATACCGATCGCACTGCGCATGATCTCATCGCGGCTGGCGGCCTCGTGGCGGGACTGGTCGGGCAAATCAATGAGGACGGAAACCTCCGGTGCGAAGTAGCCGGCGAGCTTTTGGGCCTTGGCCGCCCGCGCAATCATTCCGCCCGGCTCCGTGTACGATGCCGCCCGAGCCACGTCCGCCAGCCGACGGCGGATGGCCTCCTGCGGAGAGGGGTGGAAATAGCGCCACACCCAGATTCCCAGCGCGACCACGAGCAGAAGTAGAATCACTCGGAGTGCGATTTTCACAGTAAAACTTTGCCGACGATGCGCTCGCGCTTGGCGGCGCCCTGGGTGTGATCGGCGTGCGGCATCGTGCGGTTATCGCCGACAACGTAATACTCGTCGTCGGACAGTTGGGAATGTTCCGGGACGAAATCCCAATTGGAACTGAACTTCAAGTAGGGTTCCTCCAGGAAGCGGCCATTGATCAAGAGGCGGCCGTTGGCAAAGGTGACGGTCTCGCCCGGCAGGCCGATCACGCGTTTCATGAACATGACACTTTCCCCCGCCAGCCGGATGGCCACGACGTCTCCGCGGCGCGGCTCATGTCCGAGATAGGCGAGGCGATTGATGAAGTTGACGCGGCCGGCGCTGTAGGTGGGCAACATGCTTGGCCCGCTGACGCGAATCGGCAGCACCACGAAGGCCCGTAAGAGAAAGCAGCTTACCACGATCACTACAATCCGGATGAGCGTGCGCCGCGGATTGCGGCCGATGAGTATCGTCCGCAACCACGAGGTCTGGCGAGCTTGGCTAGTTTCAGTCTGCATGCGCGGCGCAGTTTGCAGCCGAACTGCAACGCGACGAAAGTTTCGACGCAGCGCCCGTCCCGCGCAAGTTCAGATTGAGGCGCAGATTGAGACACGCCGGCAGTGCTGCGTGACTTTCTGCTTGAGCCGGCCCGCGGGTCAGCGTAGGAAAGATCATGCCAATTCATCTGCCGCCGCTTTCCCGCCGGGGTTTCCTCCAGCGCGCGCTCCTCGCCGGTGCCGGGGTGGCCGTCGTGCCGCGGCTGTTCGCCGCCGCCCGGAGCCCCGACGCGAACTCCTGGGCGTTACTGGCGGACACGCACATCGCCGCCGACCCCAAGCGAATCGAGCGCGCCATCAACATGACCGACCACTTCAAAACGGTGTCCCAAGAGTTGCTCGCCCTGCCGCAGCGGCCCGCCGGGGTCTTCATCGTGGGCGATTGCGCGATCAGCAAGGGCGAACCGGGTGATTACGCGGCGCTTACGGGTTTGCTCGAACCCTTGCGCGGCGGCGGACTGCCGTTGCATCTGGCCCTGGGCAATCACGATCAGCGTGAGAATTTCTGGGCGACCCTCGAGGCGAAGCAAGCGGCGAAGCGGCCGGTGGCGGACAAACAGGTCGCGCTGGTGAGCTCCCCGTTGGTGAATTGGTTCATGTTGGATTCGTTGGAACAGACGTTGGCGACGCCCGGATCGCTCGGAGCCGCGCAGTTGGCCTGGCTCGCCGAAACGCTGGACACAAATCGCGACAAGCCGGCGGTGATTCTAATTCATCATAACCCGGGCACCGCGGAAAGTATCCGCGGACTGAAGGACACGGAGGAGTTATTCCAAGTCATCCGTCCGCGCTCCCAGGTTAAGGCGTTTATCTTTGGCCATACCCACAACTGGAAGGTGACGGCGGACTCGAGCGGGATTCATCTCATCAATTTACCGCCGGTGGCGTACACCTTTCTGGAAAGCAATCCATCGGGTTGGGTGCAGGCGACCGCGCAGCGCGACGGCCTGAAGTTGGAGTTACGTTGCATTGATCCGGCGCACAAAGAGCATGCCCGGATCGTCGATTTGAAATGGCGCACGGCATGAGCCGGAGTCACCGACTAATCCTGCGCTTGATCATGACTGTGGCCGCCGGAACTTTTCTGTTCGCAATCTGGTCATTCATCGCTTGGGGTAGATCCCGGCCCGCAACCAATGTGCCCCCGACCAATGCCACGAACGATCCGCCCGCTTCCGTCCGATAATTTGGGCCGCAGAGCGCGGTTGCAACCTTAGCGTTAATGGCTAGTCTGATGGCGTGATTTACGACGCGTCCCTCGACGAGTTGCTCGAGAAAGTTTGGGCCGGTCAGCGCATCAATTCGGCTGAGGCGCTGCGGCTTTATCATTTGCCGCTCGAAGAACTCGGCGCGCTCGCCGACCGGCGACGTCAGCTTGCCCGGAAAAATTCCCACGACGGTCGCGGCAACGACATCGTCACCTACATCGTTGATCGCAACGTCAATTACACCAACGTCTGCAACGTCTATTGCAAATTCTGCGCGTTCTATCGCGTGGAGAAGGACGACGATTCCTACGTCATCACGCTCGACGAGATGGATCGGAAGATCGAGGAGACGCTCGCGCTCGGCGGCACGCAGATACTCATGCAGGGCGGGCATCATCCCAAGCTGACCAAGCAATGGTATCTCGACCTGCTCGCGCACATCCGGGCCAAGTATCCGCAGGTCAACGTGCATGGCTTCAGCCCGAGCGAGATGGTGGCCTTCTCGGAATTC
>JANOHH010001252.1:0-3909 GCA_031406395.1 Verrucomicrobiota bacterium
AGCCAACACCACGGTCCTTACTAAACGTAAAGCCATTACGTTCTTTGCAGGCTTGGCCGGGGACGACACCAGCCCCTTTCCCTCGCCGGCGCATTCGCTGCGCTTGCTGGTGAAAGACTCGCCCGCGGTCCCCTGGGACGAACCGAAGGCGTGGGCGAACGTGGACGATTTTGGGGCTGACCCGACCGGCCAAGCGGATTCATCGGCGGCTATCCAAAGGGCGATGGACTCCGGCGCCAGCACGGTGTTCCTGCCTGGAAGTTACAACCTGCGGTCGGCGGTGACGATTCGTGGCAAGGTCCGTCGCGTGGTGGGTTTGGGCGGCATGATCAATTACGGCAAGGGGCTGCGACCTGACTTCCGCCTGGCCGATGGCGACGCGCCGGTGGTGGTCTTGGAACATTTTGGCAACATTCATGGTGGGTTAGAAATCGCCACTCGCCGCACCCTGGTGCTGCGCAGTGTCTCGGATTGCGATCTCACGAGCACGCCCGCGGCGGCGGGCGGCGAGATCTTTCTTGAAGACTTCGTGACACATGGCCTGAAACTACACCAGCAACGCCTCTGGGCGCGCCAGCTCAACATCGAAAACGAGGGGACGCATCTCGTAAATGCGGCCAGCGATCTGTGGATTTTCGGCTACAAGACCGAACGCGGCGGCACGCTCCTAGAAACGCGCGATGGCGGTCGCAGTGAAGTGCTGGGCGGCTTCAGTTACACCACCACCGCCGGAAAGCTGTCACCCATGCTCGTGAACGACAACGCCTCCGTCTTCGCGTTCTTCGCCGAAGTCTGTTACTCCGGCGATCCGTTCGCGGTGCGCATCAAAGAAACGCGCGGGACGGAAACGAAAACCGTCGGCAAAGACCAAGGTAACACGCTGCCGTATTCCGGATCCGTGGTGCGGCCATAGTCTTGCGCGCCGACCTTTGGGTGCACTGCCGCGGTCCTTGCGAGTTGAGCGGAATTGGTCAACGCCGGGTTCAACCTGTCGGAGCGGTTTGTTTATCGGGGACTGGACAGCGCAAAATCGAACCATCACCCTAAAGTCATGGCGAAACTTCTCGTTCAACCTCAAGCCTTTCCCACGACGCGGACCAGGCTGCCAGCGGAGCGGAGTTTCATGAGTCCAATCATCACACTTCTGAAAATGGTCACCGTCGCCGTCCGCGTGGCTTCTGCCTTGCGGGTTGCCCTTATCACCGCCGTGCTGATCGTCGTCGGTTTCCTTCCCTTTGTGGATGCCGTGGCCGCGGAGTCGGTCGTTTTCCAACCCACCTACGCGCCCGGTCCGGCTGACAATCCGCTCAAGGGTTTCGTGCCGTACGCCGGGCAGGGGCGGGAATTTCCGCATTCGCTGGAGTTCAACTATCTGTCGCTCGCGGCGGTGATGACCGGCCCCACCAACTTCAACTGGGCGCCGCTGGAGCGGCTGCTCGATGGCATCGCGGCGCGCGGTTGCCAGAGCGTTTTTCGCATTTACCTGGAATACCCGCGCAAGCCCAGTGGGGTGCCGGAGTATCTCGTCCAGGCTGGGGTGAAGTTGCGCGCGTGGACGAACACGAACACGCAACCGTTCCCGCCGGCCCTCGACCACACGCCAGATTACGAGGACCCCCGCCTGCGGACCGCGCTCACGAATTTCATCGCTGCGCTCGGCGTGCGTTATGACGGCGATCCGCGTATCGGTTTCATCACCGCCGGCCTGCTCGGCACGTGGGGCGAATGGCACTGCTACCCGCATTCGGAATGGTTCGCTTCCAAGACGGTTCAAGCGGAGGTGATGGACGCCTACACGACCGCTTTCCGCAAGACGCCCGTGCTGCTGCGCTACCCGGCGGGCGACGATGACTTTGCGCATGCTCCGAACGGTCGGCGCCATTTCGGTTACCACGACGATTCCTTCGCCTGGGCCACGCTGGATACCGGTCGCAAGCAGGACAACTGGTTCTATCTCGCGGCTTTGCGAAAAGCCGGCCCTGCCGCGATGGAACGCTGGCGCACCGCGCCCATTGGTGGGGAGATCCGGCCCGAACTCTGGCCGTGCCTGTGGAAGGCCAAGGGTTGTTCGGCAGGCCAGAACTTCGCGCAGTGCGTTCGCGATACGCACGCTACCTGGTTGATGGATACGAGCACGTCCAGCCCGCTGACCGACGACGAACGAGAACGCGCCATCGCCGCGGCGCGGAGCCTCGGCTACGAGTTGCAAGTCATCCAAGCCTCCGCGGTTTTGACGGGCCGTCAACTGCAAGTCTCCGTCACGCTCACGAATCACGGCGTCGCGCCGTTCTACGCCGATTGGCCGGTCCGGGTGATGGCGGTCGGCTCTGCCGGTGGAGCGGCGGTCGCCGAACTTCCCTTTGCCTTGAACACTTTGCTGCCCGGCGCTGCCGCCGCTACGCAGGTCGGGACGCTTGATCTCGCGAAATACGCTTCCGGCGAGGTGGCCTTGCTCCTCGGCATCCCCAATCCGCTCAAGGGTGGACGCTCGTTCCGCTTCGCCAATGCAGACCAGAACCGCAACCGCCCCGGTTGGCTGACGCTTGGAAACATTGCTATTCCATGACCCGGAAATCCTCCAACCAAACTGTTCGAGCAGAAAACATCGTCCGCGAAATCACCCGTGCAGTGGATTGGTGAACGATTGCGCCATTCAGTTTCCTTGGCGCAGGCGAGCGCAACGCGCTCGGGATCGCGGCGGCTCCAAGCTGCCGAGGAGACTTGGACTTTCCGGCGGGTCGTTTCTTCGGTGAAGGGTGGCAGCGGCGGGCCCCGAGCACGTCGCGCTTGGTTACGCCCATGGCCCAGGCGATAAACGGCCGTTGGGCGTCTTAGTCCGGAAACTTGCGCAGGAGAATCACCGCCACGCTCTGCAGCAAGTCCTCGGCTCCCTGAACCTTAAAACGGCAGCCGAGTTGACCACGAAATCCACGAATCACACGAAAGGAAGGCACAAAACGATTTCCCAGCGTGGCGACCACCTTCCCTCGTTGAATGCAACGACCCGTTCCCGTTCATCCTGTCGGTTCGTGTCCTTTCGTGTGTTTCGTGGTTCCAAATGCTTTTCCCAGGCTGGATGTCTGGCAGCCGGGCTTACATTTTGGTTTTTTGATTTAGCTGGGGCTGGGTGCGCAATTCCGCGCACCCGCCCCAGGTAAAATTTCTGCCGAACGATCAATCGTGGCTGTGGTTGTGATCATTGTCACGGCCGTGGCCGTCGTGGTCGTCGTGATCGAGCGGCAGGAGGAAGTTGTCGAGCACGTAGCTGGAAAGTTTCATGCCCTGCTCCGCGCCCACGTTGCATGAATTCCGGTAGTGAATGCCCGCCCAGATGCGCGCTTCGATCACCTGCGCCGCCGCGTCGGAGAACCGGTTGAACGTCCAGGTGAAACCGGGATAACCCGGCGCGCTCAGTGTGAACGTGTGGTCGTCGCCGATCAGATCGGCCAGCGTGTTCATGATCCCGGTCGTGATCACCGCGTGGTTGGACATGTACTCCTGATGCCGCGGGGCGACGAACAGCGCGTTCCATGTCGGATCAGCTTCGGTGTCGGGATTGCCGTCTGTGTCCGCCAGCCGGACTCCGTGATACGGTCGCCAGAGGTTGTAGGTATACTTGGAATCGAACCCGGCGATGGTGGCGTCTTCGCCCACAATATTGATGAGCGCGAAGATCCGGGCCGTGTCCACCAGCCGCAAGCTCCCGCAGCGCGACTCGATCAACGACTCGATGACCGGACGGATGGAATGATTCTCGTTCACCTGGCCCACCGCCTGCCAGAGGAGGGCAAGTTGCGTTTGCTCCGGCGTGCGCACGGTGCTGTCGAGGCGGCCGATGGCCTTGACCTCGTTCAAGTCAGCGGCATACAGCGCGCTGGTCAAGGCCGGCGGCGGACCGGGTCGGAATTG
>JANOHH010001303.1:0-6281 GCA_031406395.1 Verrucomicrobiota bacterium
CGGGGGTTAACGCCGCACTGCGTTGCCTTGGGCGAGAGCCTCTGGTGCTATCCCGAAATCAAGCATACATCGGTGTCCTAGTTGATGATCTTGTTAACTTGGGAACCTTGGAGCCATACCGAATGTTTACATCCCGTGCCGAATACCGACTGCTGCTTCGGCAGGATAATGCGGACCTTAGGCTTTCTGAGATTGGCCATGGGATTGGATTGCTATCAAACGAAAATTATCGGCTCTTTCTCAAGAAGTGCGACTCGATCACTCGCGAGATTTCAAGATTGAATCAGATCAGAGTTGGCCCCGATACGATGGCTCACCTCTTGAAGAAGACGGAGATTTCTTATGAAGACCTCCCAGACAAAGATGACTCACTGCCATTTGAGGTCAGGCAAGCGGTTGAAATCGAAATTAAGTATGCCGGTTATATTTCGCGTCAGAAAAAAGAAGTGGAACAACATAAATCATCTGAAAAAAAGACGATACCAGTTGATTTCGATTATGATAGAATCCGCGGGTTAAGCACTGAAGCGCAGGGCAAACTTGCGAAAATTCGTCCCATCTCCCTGGGGCAGGCTGGAAGAATTTCAGGCGTTTCGCCCGCCGATGTTAGTCTCCTTGCGGTTTGGTTGAAGCGTTACGTGCCAGCCAATGAAAAAGCTTCTCTTCATTCTTCAAGTAGTACAGATAATTGTTCTGAGGTTTGAGAAATGGCCAACTGATGGGTGTAAATGAAAGCCTTTCCCCAGTTGCGGAGCCGCCGTGCGGTGACAGAATTTCGCGGGACCGAGGGAGTTCGCCTTTCCTGAACCTCGCGTAGAAGCTCCGAGCATCGCCCGGCATGACCCGGCGAAACCAGCGAGAGCATGGCGATGCTCAGCGCGCAGGTTCACGGCCGCGAAAAACCAGGTTCTGGCCGTTGGGTTTTGCTCACAAAGACGGCTAACCCGTCCTTCGCTGTGATTCTGTTTAGCCCCAGCAAAACATCTGGTTGGGAAGATGATCGACGAGCAAGGCCCGTAGTTATTCAAAAGCCAACCAAAACAACCAGCACCTCACGGCGACTTCGGCCGCTGCTGATATTTTACGTAGAGCCGCGTATGCCGGTTCTCAAGCGTGACTTCCTGGCCGGCGATCCACGTGCGTTTCACGTTGGAGCGGATGTCCAGTATGTCGCCGTCCGCGGCAAACAACGTCGCTTCCTTGCCAGCTTCAATCGAACCGAGCCGACCCGCGACGCCCGCGAGTTGCGCCGGATAAAGGGTTATCCCCTTCAAAGCTGCATCGGCTGGCAAACCGAACGCTACTGCCTGGGCGGCGGCGTAAGGCAGATTTTTCACAAGCGACCCGCCACCGCCACTGAAGACAACCTTCACGCCCGCCTTGCTCAAAACATCGGGTGCGCGAAAGTGAACATCGTAAACGTCCGTTTCGCGCACCGGTTGCGTGAAGACGTGACTGAAGATCACGGGGATATTATTCGTTGCCAGCAAACCAGCGATCTTCCAGGCATCCCGCGCGTCGGCCAGCAAGATTTTGTATTGATTCGTCGCCGCCCAACTCACGGCTGCCCGAATTTGGCGGACATCATCCGCGTGGATCGTAATGCGAATCTCGCCGCGCACCACGGGCACCATCGCTTCCCACGCGGGAACATTCTGAAACCCTGCCCCGGCCGCCTTCGCTTGATCCTTTGCTTTCATATAAGCGCGCGCTTCGGCAAAAAAGTCATCCAACGCCTTCGATTTTTCCTGTCGTTCCTTGGCCTGCGCCTCCAGGGATTTCCATTTTTCCTTATTCCGCGAGCGCTCCTTCGGGGTGGGGTCGAGATCTGCACTCGGCCAATACACGTGCAATGCGATGGGCTTATTGATCGCCATCTGCTCGCTCGTCCAACCCGTCAGCGCCAACAACCCGGACTGTCCCGCCACGACGCCACCCCGCGGTGCCGGCTCAAAATGCGAAACGCCATTCGCCCGGGCGACCGGGAGCAATTCGGAATCAGGATTCACTGCGATCCACGACTCCACATCCGGCGTGTATTCGCCAACTTCGCGAGCATCCACCGTGGCCCGGACGGCTTCAATCTCCACGAGGCCGAGGTCGGTATTCAATGCGATCAAGCCCGGGTACAAATGCAAACCATCGAGCACGACCGTCTTTGCGCCCGTCGCAGAAAGGGTTTTACCGACGGCAACAATCTTCCCGGCTTCCATCAATACCTGTCCCGACGCCAGTGTCTCGCCCGAAACCGTATGCACCGTTGCTCCCGTGAGCAAGAGCGCCTCCGCCTGAAGGGAAGTGACACTCCAAAGCAGCCCCATTACCAATTGAATCACCAGCGCTCTCTCCTGCAACTTGTGCATCGTCCATTGCCCCCGGACAGGGACTCGACCCGAAGGTTTCACACGCCGTATTTTCATCGTTCCTCCTCCAGACAATGGCGATCCACTGCATCAAATTGGTGCTCCAGCGCAACGCGGAAGAACGAGCCGCCGTCTCCGTCGGCGCCCGCGCTCGCGCTGCCTGCCAGTGTCAGCAGCCGCTTCGCCTTCGCGATCAAGTCGGCGCGTTCTTTGGCCAAAGCGTCAAACCGTTCGGTGGCCAGCGTCCGATCGAAATACTTTTTACCCTCAATCCAGGTCTGCAACACCACGCTGCGCGAATCGAGCGGTGAACCCGACCAAATCACGAAGTCAGCGTCCTTACCGGGTTCGAGCGAACCAACACGATTATCGATGCCGAGTTGCTTCGCGGGATTGATGGTGACGAACTTGAGCGCCTCGACTTCCGGCGTGCCGCCGTACTTTACCGCCTTGGCCGCTTCGGTATTCAGGCGGCGGGCGAGGTCGGAAGAATCGGAATTGAACGACACCGTCACGCCCCGTTCGCGCATCAGGGAACCGGCAAACGGAATCGCATCATAGACCTCGAACTTATAGGCCCACCAATCTGCGAAACACGACGCCCCGGCGCCGTGCGCCGCAATCTCGTCGGCGACCTTGTAACCTTCCAGCACATGCTGAAGCGTGCCGACGCGCACCTTGAAACTTTCCATGGTGCGCAGGAACGAGAGGATTTCGTCCTGCCGATAGCTGTGACAATGAATGAGCCGCTGGCCCGCAATGATCTCGCCAATGGTTTCGAGTTCGAGATCGCGGCGGGGCGGCAACCCGCCACTCTTCCGATAATTTTCCCACTGCTGCAAGTACTGTTGTGCCGCCGTAAAGCGGTTCACATAAAACGTCCGGACGCCCATCCGCGTTTGCGGGAAGCGCGTGACATTCTTATCGCCCCAGTTGGATTGCTTCACGTTCTCGCCCAGGGCGAACTTAATGCCCGCCGGTGCGCCTTGAAACTTCAATTCCTCCGGACTGGCGCCATCGCGCAGCTTGATGACTTGATTCTGCCCACCAATGGGATTCGCCGAGCCGTGGAGCAGATTCGCGGTGGTCAATCCGCCCGCCAGTTGTTCGTAAATGTTTTTCGTCTCGGAATTCACCACGTCGCCGATGCGGCACATCGCCGTCGAGGGCAGCGTGGATTCGTTCACCGCGCCGAGAATTGCCGTGTGGCTGTGCGCGTCAATCAGGCCGGGGGTGATGTGGAGGTCGACGCCATCAATTTCCAGCACGTCGCCGGTCAAGTTTGATTTAACGACCGCCCTCACCCCGGCCCTCTCCCCCGAGGAGAGGGAGGGTAAAGCATCGCTGCTGGTTTGTTCGGATCGCACCCTGGCAACCGCCGCCTTCTGGCCATTCGTTTCTGATCGCGCCCGATTGGCAGGATCGCTGACATCGCCAGAACGCGGCGCACGTTGCTCCCTCTCCCGGGGGAGAGGGTCGGGGTGAGGGCGGTCGTTACTCTGAACCAATTTGATTTTACCACCGGCAATGACCAGTTCCGCATCTGTCACTGTTCCTTTTGGCCCGCTTGACCAAAGCGTCGCGTTGTGAATCTTGATTTCCTTCGGCTTGGCCAACGGCCCGCGACCAGCCAACGGCGAGATCGCCACGCGCTTGTTCAGGATCTGCTTCAACTCCGCTTCCTTCTTTTCTTTCTCAGCTTTTGCCTTGGCCTCTTTCTCTTTGTCCGCAGTTTCTTCCTTCTTCGCTTCTTCCTTGGCGGGCTGAACGTGATAATTCCGACCGTCCACCCACACCTCGCGCACCCGCGCCTCGGGATCGAAATATCCTTTGCCGTCCACGATGGTGAGATTCGCAATCTTGCCGGGCTCGATCGTCCCGAGTTGCTTATCCACACCACAAAGTTTTGCGGGCACGGTGGTGAGAGCGGCGAGCGCGTCGGTTTCGGATAAACCACGATCCAAGGCCTGTTTAAGCTTCTTACGAAAAGCTTTCTTGTCCTCGAGCGCGTAGGTCGTGAGGGCAATGTCCAGTTTCTGTTGGCGGAGCAGCGCCGGGTTTTCCGCCGCCCAATCCCAGGCGCGCAATTGATCCAGCGTCACCTGTTCCCAATCGTCCTCGTTCGGCAGCTTGGGAAGTTCCGGGAAATTCACCGGCACGATGAACGTCGCGCCGGTTTCCTTCGCGAGTTGAGGCCGACGCCATTCCTGTGCAGATGAGACGATGGCGCAGTCGAGATTCAGTTCGCGCGCCACGCGGGCCGCGCGATCCACCATCAACGCACTGCCCGGTTCGAACAACACGCGCTGTTTTCCTTCCGCTGCCGGCGCGAGGGCTTCCAGCGAGGGATCAAACTCCGGTCGCCGCCGGCCCTGCGGTTGCTTTTGCCAATCCGCCTGATCAAGGGCGTAGTGCTGCGCGTCGAAGAAACTTTGCCGCACGGTGGCAATCACGCCCACGAGCGAGCCCGGATACGCCTGATCGTCCTCCCCGTGCGTCTCGAAAGCGATGTGCTGAAAAACATCCGGCTTCACGACGAGTTCATTCGGATCGCCCTCGGCCAAATCGACCAGCGCGCTGGTCCCGCGGATGATACCCCGCGCCGGGGAAATCACGGCAGTGGTGAAACCCAGTTCGCGCAAGGATTCAATGACCTTTTTGTCGGGAGAAAAACCGCGCACCGCCCGGGTCTCCGGCATGACTTTGGCGACTTCATAACCCGGCCCGGGCCGCCCGGGATCAGGCCGCTGCCCGGGAGCGCCGAAGAAATTCACTCCACTCGAAGTCAGGGTTGTCTGGCTGATCGGCTGGGTGTCGCTGGTGGCAATAGGCTGGTTCGTCGGGCTGAGCGGGAGATACGATTCAATAAATCCGGCGTAAATGGTCAACCCCTGCATGTCCCAAACGCGCGCATCCGCCGGGGCGACGATGTCCTTGCCCACGGCCTGAATGAAGCCATCGCGAACGACAACCGTCGCGCCCGCAAGCGATTCCCCCGGTCGGGGCACCACCGTGCCACCGACCAGCGCATGAACGCCATTGGGCAACGGCCGAAAACCGGGCGGAAGAATTTCGCGCGCGCCGACCGTCGATCCCGCCCGGCCAAGCAAAAGCGACACAAAGATCGTCGAAATGAAAACACTCCGAATGTGATGTCCGCGCATGGTGGGCGACAATACGCGCTGCGGCAGGCGATGACAAGCGGGAGTCACGCCCTCTCACCGCGTGCGGCTGTGTGGGCGAACTTTTGTCGCTGAGCGGCTGATTTCCACCGGACGCGCGGCGGCGAGGAACTTGGCCGCCGCACCGTTCAAGCGTTGCGGATCGAATACGGCGACCAACTGGACCGGCGGGGGCGACGGGTGCAGCGGGATAAACTTCAGCCGCCCGCCGGCAAGAATTCCGAGACACGCCGGCGCGATGACCAATCCTCGGCCAATCTCGGCCGCCGCAATCAAACTCGGGGCGCTATCATGTTCTTCGGCGAGCCGGGGGGTGCGCCCGGTCTCGGCAAAAAACTCCGTCAGCATTGCATGGTATTCGGGATACTCAGCGCGGGAATACACCACGAGCGGCTCTTCGGCGATTTGCTTCAATGCCACCGTCTTCCCACGAGCAAGCCGGTGCTTGGGCGGCATGGCCACGCAGATCGGATATTCCCGCAGCAGTTCAAACTGCAATCCGTGCAACGCCCGTTCCGACGGGCGCGCCATCAAGCTCAGGTGCAACCGGCCTTCGCCCACGCCCCGCAACATTTCTTCGCTGGACAGGTCGTGCAGCTTCACATGAACGCCCTGCGCGGCATTATGAAAACTGTGCAGTGCGCACGGCAACACTTCCGTCGTCAAGGACGGCGCGTAACCGACATGGATTTCGCCGCGTTCGCCGCGCGCGACGGCCCGGGCGAGTTTCACCGCT
>JANOHH010001319.1:0-1402 GCA_031406395.1 Verrucomicrobiota bacterium
ATGGTGCCTGATCTGCGCAACCTGCCGAATGACAGCAACGCGGATTATTGGAGGCTGATGATCACCATGGGCAAGGAAGGCACGCTTATGCCGGCCTTTGGGCAGGCGCTTGGCGGGCCGCTCTCGGATCCGCAAATCAAAACGCTCGTGGATTACCTCGTCGCAAACTTCCCGGCCCAGGGCACCAATTCCCGCCCCTATCTGCCCAAGCCAAAAATTTAGCCCGGGTTGGAGACGCGACCCTCGATTGTTGCAGCCGACGTAAGGAGGCTCAAATTTATCTCGGTATTTTTAGGCTCCGACGGTCAAAAGTCAGAGCCTCCTTACGTCGGCTGCTACTTTTCAAATCGAATCTCAGCTTTCAATGGCCATGCTCCACACTCGAGCCGTTTGTCCAGTCCACCTTTCGCGTTGATGCCCTCTTCGCGCGTTCGTATCGTGCGCCCGTGCCGCCCATCGCTCACCAACCTTCGCCGCTCGCCGCGCCCGTGACGAGGCTTTGGGGCGTCGGTGATGAACGCGCGCGCCAACTTGCGCGCCTCGACATCGTCTCGATTGAGGATTTGCTGCTCCATCGACCGCGTCGCTACGAGGATCGGCGGAAATTTCTTTCCATTCGCGAACTCCAAATCGGCGAAGCGGCGACCGTGCGGGGCAAAATTATCGCCGCCGGCGTGAAACGTTGGCGGAACGGCGACCGCGCGATGTTCGAATGCGTCATTGACGATGGCACGGCGCATCTGCACTGCCGCTGGTGGCAGGCGCAACCGTGGATGGAGGAATACTTCTCCGTCGGCCGGGAATTCCTTGCGTTCGGCAAGCCGGAGTCGCTACGGCCGCGGACGATTGACCATCCCGAAACCGAGTGGATCGAGCCGGGCGAGGAAAGCTTCATCCACTTCAACCGCATCGTGCCGATCTATCCGCTCACCGAAGGCCTGCCCCAGCGCTGGCTGCGTGGGCTGATGTGGCGGACGCTGGAAAGACATGAGCGATTCTTTGCGGATTCGTCGGGAGTTTCGGCTCCAGCCGGTCAGGAAAACGCAAACCAACGCGCCACTGCCGTTGTCGTCACGGAGCCGCCTAAAGGCGGAACTCCGAACCTTCCGTTACGCGCCAACGCCATCCACATGCTGCACTTTCCGGAGGCGTTGACCGACGTGGAATTGGCGAGGCAACGGCTGGCTCTGGATGAATTCATCGCGCTGCAAATCCAGATTCAACAGCGGCGCAAAAATTTCGAGTCGCGCTCGCAGGCCCTGCCGTGCGCCGGGGACAACCGGCTCATGAAACCGTTCCTTGCGGCGCTGGGCTTCAAACTCACCGGCGCACAAACCCGGGTGCTGCGCGAAATCCGCGCCGACCTGGGCGGGAAGCATCCGATGCGGCGATTGCTCCAGGG
>JANOHH010001336.1:0-3501 GCA_031406395.1 Verrucomicrobiota bacterium
GCCGATCTCCAGGCGGCTGAATGGATTATCTGCGGGCACGGAGAAAAATGCCAACCCGCCACTATCCAAAGGAATGTCCGCGTCCGGGTTGGGTTCAAAGTTGCCGGGTCGCTTGTCCACATCAATGCGGATAATCGAAGAAAACAAATACTTGTCGAACCGGTGTGCGTTTTGATACTCCTCGTTTTGACCGCCCTCGTCCCCGAAGGACACGTACAGATAACCGTCCGGACCAAACCGGCAACTGTCCACATCATGATACGGCCCATCGAGCACCTGGTTGATGAGGACGACTTCGCTGGCAGGATCGGCCTGTTGCGGGTTGAGCGTGGAACGGGTGAAGCGGGATACCCGAGTCCGAACCACGCTGTTGGAAGTGTAGTCGTAGGTCACGAAGATAAACCCGTTGGTAAGGAAACCCGGATGGCACGCGACCCCTTTCGCCCCGCGCTCGAAGGAATCCGAGACCACGCGGTCCGTGATATTTAGAAATAGCACCTTCGTCGGCGAAGCGGCGATCACATCGGGGATCATCCAGACGCGTCCAGCGCTCTCCACCACAAATAGCTTTTGAGCATCGCCCGGTGCAGAACACAGGCCGTTGGGAGAACTGAACGTGACGCCCGGAAACGCATCCGCCAATCCCCATTGGGTGGCGGGCGGTGTCGCGGGCAGACGAACGAAGTCCGAATCGAAACGCGCCGCAGGGGTGAAGTTGATCGTCACGGTGGCGTTGGACGAAGCCGGGCCACCCAGGCCAGTCAACCGATAAGTGAAGGAATCACTGGCGGGCGAACCCATGGTGTGGGTGTAAAGGACCGTGCCATTGTTCCGGGCGACGGCGGTTCCGGCGGTGGGCGGCGTGACGAGCTGGACGGCATTGCTGAAGTAGCCGACATCGTTCGCCGTAACGTTTATCCCGGCCTTGCCTCCGTGTCGCAGGGTGATGTTGTCCGTGTTGGCGAGGCGCACCACTTGCAGCCGCGTGTTGGTGATGGGCTCCTCGAAGACTGCACTCGGCAATTGCCAGCGCACGGCGAGGTTGTCGCCGCCACTGCCCTCTTTCATCAACGCTTCAATGTAATAACGCTGCCCAGCGACCAATGGAATCGAGGCGGATTGTTGCGCGGCATATTTGCTCCACTCCCGCGGACCGGTCCAGCCGGGCACTTGGGCGATCGTGCGCTTGGTCGCTGGCAGATGATTTGTTCCCAAGGAGAGCACACAGTTATCGTCGCCCGCGATCCAGAAAACATAATTACCCGTGGTGGGTGGGGTGATCCACGCGGTGAAACGCTGGCCGTAGGATTCGGCGACGTCGGTGGGGGCTTCGAACGACGAGCGAAGCTCGCGGACTGACGGTTGGTTCGGAAAGCTCGGGCTGTTGGTGAGATCGGCAACCGCTGTGCCGCTGATGCCAGGATAGACCTCCCGCAATATGCCATTGGTTTGGGCGCGCAACAGATTTGGAGCACCGGCCAAGAGCAGGGCCGTCAAACAAGCGTTGCGCAGGGTGATTCCCAGACCGATGTTTGACGATCGTTGAACGCCCTTGGTGGCCATGCCGGTTGCCTGCAACTGTGGTTTCATCATGATCAAGTCCATCATTACGCTCCAAAGTCCGCAGAAGCAACCACGAACACGCCAGGCCGTTATCCGTATTTCCAACGATGCATGGCTATCGCAGACCATCATGGTGACGTCAAAGAGAGATTCGCGCAGCCGTGAAAGCTGATCCGCTCGCCCGCACACACGCTGATGCGCGGGCAACAACCTTCAAGCCGAGGACAACGATACTGAGTGGCCGGACCGAAGCGCGTGTTTTGAAACAGCGGATCGCGGTTGCCCGGCCGCGCGCTTTTAACGCAGATCACATCGGGATGACCGACTAAACCCTCGGAAATCTGGGCGCACTCGGATAACGCCGTTGCCGCGGTCAGCCCCACCACGCCTTTGAGCATGTCTCGCCGACTTCATCCGGGGCGGGCAGACGGGATCCGGCGGTGTGGAGAATTCATTCAGGCTTTCAAGCGTAAAATGGGCTGAATTCCAATTTGAAGAATTCTGGCGGCCTCCGTCGTTGCCGGCACTAAGCCAACTAATCCATCGGGTATTTCAGTCCCCATTGCGCACGGATGGCATCAAGGGTCCGCATGATCGAAAGCGTTTCATCGAGCGGCATCACGCGGCTTTCCAATTTCCCAGCGCGTAAGCAGGTCATGACTTCCGCCGCTTCCAATTGATAGCCGTTTCCCGCAAACGGGAACTCCCTCAACTCATCGTTTCGACCTTCGCGGGAAATCGTCATTGCCGCGGGTCGCCACCAGGGACTATGGATGCGGATGCGACCGGTCGTGCCCATAATGATTGCCTCTTGCGGCGTCTCCAAGCGGATCGCCGCGGACAGGACAGCCAGTTCACCTCGGGCGTGCGAAAGAATGATCGCCGCCTCCTCGTCCACGCCCGTCTTGCCCAGTTGGGCGTGGCTGACGACCCGCGTCGGCATACCGAAAATCATGGAAGCCAGTGCGACCGGATAAACCCCCACGTCCAACAATGCGCCCCCGCCCGCCGCTGGACTAAACAATCGCTCTTCCTCGTGATACTCGGCGCGAAAACCGAAATCTGCAGTCAACATCCGGACTTCGCCGATGACTTTCCCCACCAGCAACTCCCGCAATTTCTCCATCATAGGGAAACAGCGCGTCCACATGGCTTCCATCAAGAAAAGTTTTCGTTGCCGCGCGAGCGTGATGACTTGCTCCGCTTCGCGGGCATTGATGGTAAACGGCTTTTCGCATAGAACCGCTTTGCCGGCGGCCAGCGCAAGCAATGTGTTTTCGCAGTGAGCGGAATGCGGCGTGGCTACGTAGACCACGTCCACATCCGGATCGTTCACCAGCCCTTCGTAACTGGCGTGCCGATGGGCAACTGCAAATTGTTCTCCAAACACGTTTGCCGATTCGACGGTGCGGGAGCCAACCGCCATCAGTGTCGCATCCGGCAAATTCCTCAAACCGGCCGCGAATTGCCGGGCGATCTTGCCGGTCCCGAGAATGCCCCAGCGAATGGTGTCGTTCATGGTTGGTTATTCTTTGCGAGTCAGCGGATCCGGCGACGCCGGAAAAGTTCCTGGGGGCAATCGCTCACTGGCCGGACGAGCGCTGGCGAAATTGGGTTCGGCTGATTCAGGCACAATGGCTGGGGCGGTTGATTCGCTTTATGCTTCGATCTGAAGCCGAGCATAGGCAGCTTGATCGTCGCCTTCAACTTGTTCTTGGCCGCGCGGCTGACCTATTTGTCTTTCTTCCCCAAGTGCGTTCTGCTTTCCTGTGACCAACGGAAAACGCCGAGTTCCGAGTCGGCGAGATGGTCAAAGTGCCGAAACGGAGTTCGGCGCTCCCAATCAACCTGTTTACAAACTATGGAATCGTTACCGACTATTTTGTTAAAACCCGGTGAGGCTGACCGCATCGTGGCCGGACACCCCTGGGTTTATCA
>JANOHH010000016.1:0-1532 GCA_031406395.1 Verrucomicrobiota bacterium
GCAAGGTGTGGGAACAAAAACTGAGTCGGCGCGATCGGCCCGCAGCAGCCGATGCTCTCGTGCCGAAACTGAAATCCATTTTCGCGGGCGAGCGGGTGCCAGAGCCACTGGTGTGGGTGGCGGAGGTGGAGTCGGGTTTCAACCCTCGCGCGAGCAGTCCGGCGGGTGCGGGCGGTCTGTTTCAGTTGATGCCGGGCACCGCCAAGGAGCTTGGGTTGCGCCGCTGGCCGTTCGATCAGCGTTATCAAGTGGAACCAAGCGCGCAGGGCGCGGCGCGTTACCTGAAACGCATGTACACCCAGTTCGGCGACTGGCGGCTCGCGCTGGCTGCCTACAACGCGGGCCCGGGAAAAGTTCAAGGACTGCTCGAACGCAAGCAGACGCGGAGTTTCGATGCCATTGCCACGGCGCTGCCGGCGGAGACGCAGATGTTTGTTCCCAAGGTGGAGGCGACGATTCTCCGGCGGGAAGGGGTTTCCTTGGCAAAAATGCGGCCGCCAAAAAAATAAAGTGGAGCGGACAGCGGCGTGGATTTCTTGCTGCCAAGGTATGATGGACACTGGTGGGCACACTTCGATTCTTACTCTTAAGCTTTATCGTGATCTCCCTGCCAGGATTCCATTCGTGAGCTATCCTGAAAAGAGTATGAGCAAGATGAAGATTAGGATTAAGATCGATTCCAATCCCACCGACGCTTCCAAGTGCACTCTTGCGCCTCTGCGTTGCGAGCTTTCTGCTTGGCTCCGGATTACACTTCCGTCAGCGGCTCGGTCGCGTCGCCGAATTTGGGAAGGCGGACGTCCATCTTGTCCATCATCGAAAGGTAGAGACGGCACATCTGGCGCTCGGGCTTTTCCTGGTAGTCGAGCACGCGGCCGCCTTTGATGCGGCCGCCCGCGCCGCCGAGCAGCACCACGGGGAGTTGGTTGGCGTCGTGATTGCCGTTCAACATACTGGAGCAGTACAGCAACATCGAGTTATCGAGCAGCGTGCGGTCGCCTTCCTGGATGCCGTCGAGCTTGCCGGCGATGTAGGCGAGTTGTTGGAGGAAGAACTGGTTGACCTTGAGCCAGTCTGCCGTATCGCTGTGCGAGAGCAGGTGATGAATCATGTAATCCACGCCAAGGTTGGGAAAACGCAGCGAGCTGTGGTCATTGTTCAACTTGAGCGTGCAGAGCCGGGTGGTGTCGGTCTGAAACGCGAGCACCAGGATATCGCTCATCAGCCGCATGTGTTCAGCAATGTCCTGCGGGATGCCGTCGGCGGGGCGGGGGATGTTCGGCGCGGAGAGCGTCGGCCGCCAGCCCTGCAATTCGCCCTTCTGGCCGGCGTTCTCGATGCGTTGCTCCACTTCGCGCACGGACTCGAGGTATTCATCGAGCTTGCGCTGGTCCGTGGCGCTGATGTGCCGGCGAAAATCCTTCGCGTCGGCCTGGACAGCATCAAGCACACTTTTGTCGCCGCGATGCACTTCGTCCTTGAACAACCGGTCGAAGGCCAGGGCGGGATACAGTTCGAGTGGCGTGGGCGTG
>JANOHH010000043.1:0-1373 GCA_031406395.1 Verrucomicrobiota bacterium
CGGCAGTGGAACACATCATCCAGCACGACCAGGATGGCGATGGTATCCTCGATGGCGCGCAGGAGAACACGCTCGATGCCGCGTGGTATGGACAGATCGCGTGGATCACCTCCCTGACGCTGACGGCGTTGCGGGCAGCGGAAGAAATGGCCAAAGAGGAGGGCGATCCGGCATTTGCCGGACGTTGCCACGCCCAGTACGAGAAGGCGCGCGCGTCGGTCGAAAGCAAATTGTTCAACGGCGAGTATTTCATCCAGATCGCCGACCCAAAGCGCGAGAAAAGCCTCGGCACCTACGAGGCCTGTCACATTGACCAAGTTCACGGCCAGAGTTGGGCGTGGCAGGTCAATCTCGGGCGCGTGTTGGATCGGGAGAAAACGCTGAGCGCATTGCGGGCTTTGTGGAAATACAACTTCGCCCCGGACGTCGGCCCGTTCCGCAAGAAGTTCACCGCCGGCCGGCCTTACGCGTTGGCGGGCGATGCCGGACTGGTGATGACCTCTAATCCAAAACTGATCCCCAACGTCTACGGCCTGCCGAGCTGGCAGATCGGTTACTTCAACGAGTGCATGAGCGGCTTTGAACATCAGGCCGCTTCGCACATGGTCGCCGAAGGGATGGTGCTGGAGGGTTTCGCCGTAACCCGGGCCATCCACGATCGTTACCACGCGGCGCGGCGCAATCCGTTCAACGAGATTGAGTGCAGCGATCATTACGCTCGGGCCATGGCGAGCTACGGAACGTTCATCAGCGCCTGCGGCTTTGAAGCGCACGGGCCAAGCGGGCACATCGGTTTTGCACCGCGCCTGACGCCGGACAACTTCAGGGCGCCTTTCACCGCCGCGGGCGGTTGGGGCACATACGAACAAAAGCGCGCCGGCCGAACCCAATTCCATGCGCTCGAAGTGAAGCACGGGAATATTCGCGTGCGAACGCTCGCGGTTGAACTGGCTGCGGGCGCGAATGTCAGCTCAGTCACCGGGATTATCGGGGGGAGAATTCTTCCGGCCAAAGTGACGCAGAACGGCTCGCGGGTGGAAGTGACGTTTGACGAAAACCAACTCCTCACCGCGAATGCAAAATTGGAAGTATCCATCGCCCTGATGGGATAACCGGCCATAACCTACACCCACTCATGAAACCGGTTCGCAACACCCTCTGTTGTCTGGCGGTCGTGGCACTCAGCTCCGGCGGCGATGGCGTTGGCACTGCCGCTGAACCCATCACCTTGAAATCCCTGCTCGCGGAGATGGCTGACCCGGCCACAGTGGCGCGGTACCCAATGTCGGATTATCAATGCCTCCAGGCCTCGAGCTACAATCGCGGTTCGACCCATCGCGATCAGACGGATCGCGGCCATGCGGCGCTGTTCC
>JANOHH010000079.1:0-4722 GCA_031406395.1 Verrucomicrobiota bacterium
GGAATAGGGGCTGCCGGCCGATTGCGACTCTCCACCGCCAAGTTGAAAAAGGACGCTGGACAACCGAAATTGTCGGTCCCAAACTGCCTGAGTGAAGCTGGATCTAAGGCGATTCTCTTGGGACCGCGCCGTGTAAAACCATTTCCCCATGGCGATGAATTCACCCGCGATTTCAATTTCTTCATCCCTCACCTCACCATGCACTCCGTAATTCTCCGCGCCATCCCTTCGATGAAGATGCTGGCCACCCAAACTCTCGGCCCACTCCGTGCGCGGGCCGGATTTATCGTGCTCGCGCTTGCCGGTGGCGGCCTCATCACCCCTTTCGCCGCAGCCGCACCCGTATTTCCGTATCCTTACACCAAGGAAACCCTCCCGAACGGCCTCACGACCATCGTGATTCCCATGGAGAGCCCGGGACAGGTCGCCTATTACTCCGTCGTCCGCACCGGCAGCCGCGACGAGGTCGAGGAAGGCAAGTCCGGCTTCGCCCATTTTTTCGAGCACATGATGTTCCGGGGCACGAAGAAATTCCCCGCCGCCGAATATGAAACGATCGTCAGCAGCATCGGCGCCAGCGCCAATGCCTACACCACGGATGACCTCACCGCGTACCACCTCAAGTTTGGGAAGGAAGACCTTGAGCGGGTGATCGAGATCGAGAGTGACCGTTTCCAGAATCTGGCCTACGCCGAGGCCGCCTTTCAGACCGAGGCCGGTGCCGTTTACGGCGAATACCGCAAGAGCATCACCAGCCCGTTCTCTGTTCTGAATGAAAAAGTCCAGGACCTTGCCTACGATGTCCACACCTACAAACACACCACGATCGGTTTCGAACGCGACATCAAGGTCATGCCGCAACAGTTTCAATACAGCCTCTCGTTCTTCCGCCGTTTCTACCGCCCGGAGAATGTCGTCCTCATCATCGCCGGTGACGTGGACCCAAAAACGACGATCGCGCTCGTGAAGAAATATTATGGCGGCTGGGAAAAGGGTTACATGCCGCCCGCCATCGTGCCGGAACCGCCGCAGCAAGCCGAACGCACGGCGGAGATCACCTACGCGGGAAAAACACTGCCGATCATCAACATTGCCTACAAAGGCGACGCCTTTGATCCCGCGAACAGGGACTACGCCGCCGCGTTGCTCATCGAAGATCTCGCGTTCGGCCCCACCAGCGACCTGCGCAAGAAACTGCAACTGAAAGAGCAGAAAGTGCAGATGCTCAACGGCAATGTTCCCATGAATCGCGACCAACCGCTCTTCGAGGTGCTGGCGATGGTCAAGCAACCCGAGGACATCAACTACGTGCGGGACGAAGTTTACCGCACTCTTGAGGAATTCAAGACCAAGCCGGTCGCGGCCGACAGGCTGCGCGACCTCAAGCGCCGCAATAAATACAGCTTCCTCATGAGTCTCGACACGCCCGGCGCCGTGGCCGGCGGACTCGCCCGCTTCGTCGCCCTCACCGGCGACATCGCGGTGATCGAAACCCTCTATGCGCAAATGGAAGCCGTCACGCCCGAGGATATCATGCGTGCGGCAAAAAAATATTTCACGCCCGAGCGAAGAACGGTCGTCGTGCTGAAAGGAAGCCCGTCATGAAAATGTTTACTAAGGAGTCACTGGGATTGACGACCAATCCAAGAGCCGGACGAGCCTGGCTCCCTCTCCCCCGCGGAGGGGGAGAGGGCCGGGGTGAGAATTCCCCGAGCCGAAGTTCGCGCTTTGAACCCCTGAACCGTAGCCGCCGAGGTAACGAGGCGGAAGTCTTTGAATTCGAGCAAGGTCCGCCTCCTCACGTCGGCGGCTACGAGAGGGAGGTTCATGGGGAGGGGGATCGCACGGAGAAGGCCGAACAACCAACATTCACCACCCAACTTCCAGCATCGAACAGACCCCTCACCCTGCCCTCTCCCCTTCCGAAGGGGAGAGGGAAAGACACTGCGCGCAAGGCTGCATCCTGCACTTTCAACACTGTCTATGTTCTCGTTTGCGTTTCAGTCCTCGCGGTTTCCGCAAGTGCCGCCGCCACCGCACCCACGTCCGCGCCCAGCCCTTTGATCCCGCCGGTGCTCCTGCCGGTCGCGAATGACCCCACCGTTTCGTTCCGACTCTGGTTCAAAGTCGGCGCGCAAAACGATCCCGCCGGCAAGGAGGGTCTCGCCGCGCTGACGGCCGCAATGCTCACTGAAGCCGCGACGCGCCAGCATTCCTACGAGCAGATTCTTGATCGATTGTTCCCGCTCGCTTCGAGCTACTACGCTTCCGCCTCGGTTGAAATGACCGTGATCGCCGGGCGCACGCACAAGGACAACCTCGCGGACTTTTATCCTTTGCTCCTCGACGCCGTGCTCGCGCCCGCGTTCAAGCAGGAGGACCTCGACCGCCTCAAGAGCCGCACGCTCAACTTGCTCGAAACGACATTGCGTTTCTCCAGCGACGAAGAGTTGGGCAAAGCCGTGCTCTACAACGAAGTCTTCGCCGGAACTCCCTACGGCCACATCACGGCGGGCACGATTGAGGGGGTCAAAAGCATCACGCTCGACGATCTCCAGAAGTTCTACACGGCGCACTTTACCCGCGACAACGTCGTCATTGGCCTGGGCGGCGGTTACGACGCGGCGCTCCTGGCCCGGCTGCAAGCCGATCTCGCCACGCTGCCCGCCGGCGCGCCCACTCCAGTGCCAGCGCCGAAGCCAAAAGCGATCGCGGGCCTGCAGGTGACCCTGGTCGAGAAGAAGGCGGCCTCGACGGCCATCAGCATGGGGTTTCCCATCAAAGTTCTACGCGGCTCGAAGGATTGGTATGCCCTCGCCATTGCCAACTCCTGGCTGGGTGAACATCGCAACTCCAGCGGCCGCCTTTACAACGCCATCCGCGAGGCGCGCGGGCTGAACTACGGGGACTACACCTATCTTGAGCACTTTCCCAACGCGGGCCAGCGCTTCCTTCCCCCACAAAACGTCGCGCGCCGGCAGCAGATATTTGAGATCTGGATCCGCCCCGTCCCCAACGAAGCGCGGCACTTCGCCCTCCGCGCCGCCCTGCGCGAATTCAAACAACTCATTGACCACGGCCTGACGCCGAGCGAGTTCGGGTTGAAACGAAACTTCCTCAAGAAATACGTCCTCCAATACGCGACGACCACGGACGAACGACTCGGCTACGCCCTCGACGATGCTTTCTACGGTCTCGGCGAAAGCCACCTCGCCAAGTTCCGTCGGATGATGGACGAACTCACGGTCGAAGACGTGAACGCGGCGATCCGCAAGCACTGGCAGTTCGGCAACCTGAAGATCGCGATCATCACGCAAGACGCTGCCGCCTTGGCCGATGCCCTCGTGGCCGACGCGCCCAGTCCCATCACCTACACCTCGCCCAAACCCGATGTCGTGCTCGCGGAAGACAAAGCCATCGCCACCTTTCCGTTGAAGATCAAACGCGAGAACCTCCGCATTGTGCCGGTCACAGATTTGTTCGTGAATTAGCCGTAAGCCCCAACCAGAAAGCCCACCAATCCCATGCGACTCACACGCCTAGCCCTCCCCATCATAGCACTCGCCCTCACGAGCGCCCTTTCCCTGGCCGAGGAGAAGGCGGACAAGCGGCCCAACTGGTTCATCTTCCTGGAGACCGGAAAGCCAACCCCCGATGACAAGGATGCGGTGGCGAAGATGCAGGCGGGCCATATCCAGAACTTCAAGCGGCTCTTCGCCGAAAAAAAGCTTTTCGCCGCCGGCCCACTGCGCGACCCGGCCCGGAAGAAGCGCGGGATTGTCGTGGTCAAAGCCGGATCGAAAGCGGAATTGCTCACCTACTTCCAACCGGACGAATACGTGCGCGAGGGCTACTTGATTGCGAACGCGGTGCGCTGCGGGGCCCACCGGCCCCTTAACACGGAGGGAATTGATCCAGACGGCATTGAAGAGGAGCGCATCGTGCTGATCACCCGACCGACCAAGCCACCAACGCGCAAGGAGAGGCGGGAGACCGTTGCGTTTCTCCAAGCTCTTGTGGACAAAGGGACGGTGGGCGCTTGGTACACGCTCGAAAGCGGGGACGTCGCCGAGGTCCTCTTCTGCCGGACCACCGACACGAAGGCGCTGGAAAACATCTTCGCCCAACTCCCAGCGGTAAAGGGTGCGAAAGCGAGCGCCTTGATCTGGTCGCAGTGGTTGGGCAAGGGTGTGGTGAAGTAGTTCTGCCGAAACCATTCGCCATCTAAAATTTGAAGCGGCCGCCTGATGCGCCCCATTGCAGCGCTTTCCTGAGTGGGCACGACGACTCCTCCCAAACAAAAGAGGCATCCGCTCGCGCGGATGCCTCGTGAGATACCAAATCAACTATTGCATCCGCACCCGGTAGAACCGCTGCGGATCCGGGGAGGTGCTGGTGGGAATGGTGATCGGACTGCCCGTGCCGTTATTGGTGATAACACCGAGCCACGTGGCATTGGTCAGATCGCTCTTCCATTCCAAGACGTATTGCGGCCCGACTTCGGTCGCAAATGTCAGGCTCAAGGTTGAACCGCTCAAGGCGTTTGTGACGGTGGGCTGTTGCGCCAGAGTCAGATTCGCCACCGTGCTGGTTGCAAAGTTGTAGCCATCGTTCACCACTACATCATAGGGCCCGACTTTCGCGGCACTCATGCTAACAATGGTGATTGTGTTCGACTTGGTACCGCCGTAGTTCGCAGTAGCGGCGTTGGTGCCGTAGAAC
>JANOHH010000113.1:0-4744 GCA_031406395.1 Verrucomicrobiota bacterium
GGCCAAACAAAAATGCAGGCGAAACACTCTACAACGGAATGTCGGCAGGACGGAATTGGAATTCCGTCGGCAACCCCGGCCTTTCGCAGTAGCCAACAAAAACAAACAAACAAAACAAAAAGACAAAACCTATGAAGACAATCAACAAACTCACATTCGCGACACTGGCGGTCGTGGCGGTCGCCCTGTTCTTCCAAACTCCAACCACGCGGGCCGACGTCGAGGGCCGGGATCACCGGGATGCAATAATCACCTGGACGAAACATGTCACTGCATTCCTGCCGCCTGGTGGGGAGATCTTCGCCACTATCGCGGGCACGGCCGGAGGCGACATTGGCGATGCCACCCTAGTGGGTGAGGCTTTCAACCCGCGGGTGGTGCTAAGCCCCACCAGCGTCACGTTCGAGGCTGATTACCATTTCATTGGCTCGAAACACTCCCTGACGGTGCACTTCCGCACCGTGCAAGGACCTGATCAAAACGGCGTGATCAGGGGCGTGATCACCGGCTTCGTCAAGGACGGGTGGCTGAAAGGCAACGTTGTGGCAGGGGAATACACAGGGTACGCATGCGATCAGGGAGTCGCCGGGGTTTGTTTCGATGGCACATTCATAATCAAGAAAGGTTCCAAGAATAAGGACTGACATCCGGCAACCACGCGAACTTCGTAAAATGTTTGCCATGGCAAATGCTGAAACACCGGCGCGCGTCTCACCCGAGGCGCGCGCCGTCGTGGGCGGAGATAAACACGGGGCCGGCGGAGGCAAGCGCACAAGCGCAACCCGTCGCTATTCGCCTACCACCCAGAGGTGACGGACAAGCCGCTCCGGCATGATGAAGCACGACCTTGCGAGAATCTCCGCGCCGGCAGAGGCGTGAACAAGATGTAGACCCGACAGCCGATTTTGAACCGCTGATAGCCGCCGATGCGGAAAGGCCTTCATTGAAACCGCTCGGCCCTGAAGCATTCCGCTTTCTTTTCGGAGTTTTCCTTTGAATCAGTGTTAATTAGCGAGGATCAGCGGTTTCGACTTGGGCGCTCAGGTTGCAACATCCAACTGAAATCGGTCAGCGACGCTGAAGTTGGGCAGGTTCCCGACTCGGTTCGACGGCAGTCCGAACTTCCACGCGACTTGCCCAGGTTGACGCCGCACCAACCGTGCACGGAGCCTTCCTTCAAACTTGACGGCGGCGGAAAATCTGATTGTATTGTTCGCATATGAAATTTGGAATTTTTGCATTGTTGGTCGTCGTGGCACTGGGCGTAGCTGGCTGCGTTAGCACCGTCGACGACCAGAAAACCGCCGGCATCTATTTGTCGCGCGACAAGGTCTCCGGCAACTATAAATTCCCCCTGAATACCGTGTTCGAAGCCTCCAAAAAGGCGCTCACAACTCTCGGCCAGATGACCCGCGAATCCACGCTGCTCGAAAACACCAATCAAGTGCGAACGCTCGAAGGCAAAGTTCAGGGTACCGATGTGTGGATTCGCGTTGAGGCTACCAGTCCCCAAGTCACTGCGGTGACCGTCCAGGCGCGTTCAACCTGGGTCGGCAGCAATGTTCCGGTCGCGCACGAAGTGGAAAAGCAGATTGCCTTGAACTTGGTGCCCTGAACACTTTCGGGCAGGGTTGGCAGTTAACCCTTCCGATATTTCGGGCAAGCGATGCGGGATTGGTCATGGGCGATGAGTCCGGCGCGCATCAGCGCAGAGTGTCGCCAATCCGGGTTCATTTTTCCCTCTCAAGACCGTCTGTCGGGGTTGCTGCGACCGCGCGCTCACACGTCCTCGTGGTTCCGGAAGAAATGGTGCATCGCGTGCTTTCGTCCGGCTTCGATGGAAGCCGCGAGGCGGTTGCGCTCGCGGCGGGACATCGGCGTGAAATTGCGTGCGAGTTCGGCGTTGCGCTGGATGAGTTCGAGGCGCGGCATCCCAACGCTGGCAAGGCTGACCGGCAAGGAGAGGGCGTAGGCGAGCAACTGCTCCGGCGTGGCAGCCCCGACGAGTTGTTCCTGGCCAAATACTTTCATGGCGATCACACCCATTTTCTTGCGGGTGGCGATCGGCAGCGCGAGTCGTTCGAAGCTGGCCAAGCCAGCGGGCGCAATCTTCATTCCCTCGGTAATGCTCGCCAGGCCAGCGTTCAGGGCCAGCTGCGTGCAGTCGAAATCATGTCGCTCCAAGGCGGCTTTCAAGGCCACGGGAGCGGCGTGGCAGGTGATACCGATGGCTCGGGTGACTTTTTGATCGCGGGCTTCGTAGAGCGCCTCCAACACCCCACCGTGTGCCTCAATGGCGGCGAGGTCGTCCATGCTTTTGAGGGCGTGGATGTGGAGTACCTCCAGGTGGTCCGTGTTCAGGCGCTTGAGGCTGAGCTCAATTTGACGCCGAGCTTCATCGGCGGTGCGACCGGCAATTTTCGTGGCGAGGGTAACTTCTTTCCGCCGGGTGAGCATGACCTGGCCGACTCGTTCCTCGCTTTTGCCGTCGCCGTACGAATGGGCGGTGTCGATGTAAGTGATGCCGAGATCAATCGCTTGGTTCAGCGCCTCGATGGCTTTGTCGTCTTGCTGGTACATCAGAAAACGGCTGCCCGAGCCGAAGCCAAGGATCGACACCTTGATTCCCGTGCGGCCCAAGGTGCGAACTGGCAGGCCCTTGGGCTTTGCCACAGCCAGCAGTGAATTGGCAAGCAAGCCCGCCGAGACGGTTCCGAGGAATTGCCGACGATTCATAAGGCTGACGAGTGTGGTTCAACCGCGCCGGCCACGACAAGGTTATTGGTAACCGTGGCTGCATACTGATTTTAACCTCGTTAGCCCCGGCACTTGCGGAAGACTGAAACAGCTGGCGTGACTCTGGTAGGGAATTCCATTTTCAAACCCATTTTCGGAGCTGATTCCTGGGCGGACTCGGCGGCATTGCTGAGTCCTCCTCAGGGAGGGCCGGCGCCGATGAATGCTAATCAATTCCAGCAAAGCGAAATTGCGGTTGCAGCAGAAACCTCACAGATTTGCAGTCGGGATATTCGCCGCCAAAAGTTATCACCGCGCGCGGTTGGTCACCACCATCTTGCCGATGTCCGAGATCACATCCCACGCCGGGCCCGGGAATTTGTGCATCTGCACCAGCACTTCTTCAAATGATTTTAGGAACCAGCGCACGTCGCTTTCGCTGATGACCAGCGGCGGCAGGAGTTTGACCACGTCAATGTTATGGCCGGCCACTTGCGTGATGATGAGATGCTTGTCCAGCAGCGGAATGATCGCCGCCTGCGGGAACAGGCTCTTGTCCAAGGTGTGCATCAACGTCCAAGCCGCTTTCAACGTGAGCGAGCGCGGCGAACCGAACTCAATACCCATCATCAGCCCGCGCCAGCGGACTTCCTTCATGAACTCGTAACGCGGAATCATGGCGCGTAATCCTTCGCCGATCAGGTTGCCCATCTTCTCGGCGCGTTGGATAAGTTTCTCACGGTCGAGAACGTCGAGCGCCGCCAGCCCCGCCACCATTGCGAAGCTGCCCTGGCTGAACGTGGAACTGTGGACGACCGAGCGCTGCATGCTGGAGAACACTTTTTCGTGAATCCACTTTTTGCAAAGCACCGCGCCTACGGGCACAAAGCCGCCGGAAAGCGTCTTGGCCAGCACCACGATGTCCGGATCCACGTCGCCATCGTGTTCGATGGCGAGAAACTTTCCGGTGCGCCCCATGCCGGACTGCACTTCATCATCCACGAACAATGCGCCGTATTTGCGGCAAAGGTCCGCGGCGGCACGCAGGTAGCCGGGCGACGGCAGATTGACGCCCTTGCCCTGCACCGGCTCGACCACGAATGCGGCCACATCTTTCTTGCGCAACTCCTGTTCAAGCGCGTCCAGATCGTTGAAGGGAATTTTGCGACAGTCCGGGAGAAACGGCGCAAAGCCTTCGCGAAAACTCTCGTCGCCATTGACCGACAGCGCTCCGTAGCTCAATCCGTGAAACGCTTTCGCACAATGGATGATCGCGGGTTTGCCGGTGGCGCACCGGGCGTACTTGAGGGCGGCTTCCATGCCCTCGGCCCCCGAGTTGGTGAAGAACACCATGTCGAGCTGATTGGGCATCCGCTGCTTCAACTGTTCCGCGAGCAGGCCGGACAGCAGCGGGGCTTCCATCTTGACCAGGCTCGGATAATTCAGGTCCAGGAATTCGTGCAGCACGCGGCGGACTTCCGGATGGTTGCGGCCCAAACCGAACACGCCGTAGCCGGACAACATGTCGAGGTATTGATTTCCCTGCACGTCCCAGAGATACGGGCCTTCGGCGCGGACATAACAGCGATCGAAACCGATGGTCTTGAGCGTGCGGACATTGGCGGGGTTGACATGCTCGGCGTGCAACTCGTAGTTGCGGCCCGCGTGTTCCTCCAGCAACGCGCGGATATCAAGGCCAGCCTTCGCCGGCGCTGCAGCGGGAGTTTCGGTTTCGGTATCCAAGAGCATAATAATAAAGCAATTTTATGTTAGGTCAGTTGGCCGAACGTGCAAGGGAAATTCAACTCCGGTTTGTGAAGGCAGCGACGGCACTTTCGGAAGCGGTAGCGTTCGTCGCGCTGCGACGAACCCGCCCGCGCAATAGCGGGCGGAACGAGCGGGGCAAGACGCAGGCAAACGGTAAGTCTGTTGCGCCGCTGCACGCGGCACTACTGGTCGCAGCGCGACCAGTTCCACCACATCCCCGCAGCGCGAGGATTGCCACCAC
>JANOHH010000144.1:0-4343 GCA_031406395.1 Verrucomicrobiota bacterium
TTCGGGGACCTTTGCGTTTGGTTCGAGCGTCATTCCGAAGATAAAAGACAGAATCCCTCCCAAGGAGCCAGAATTATCGTTAACTATTTTTATGCGGTCCGCCAAAATTATCCTGACGCCGATGCGCGTGCAGCGGCGCAAGGCTTCACCGCGCTGAGCACCCATCGATCAATCAGAATTCCGCCGCTGGACGCGGCGGGTTTGTCGCAGCGCGACAAACGCTACCTGTTACAGCCGCTTCACGCGGATATTCTTGTAGCGAATGGTGCTCTTGGGGTCGTGACCTTGCAGGGCAAACGTGCCTTCGTTGAGCTTTCGCGTGTAATCCTTGTTCGGTTGGGCGCCGGCGGGTTCGATGTATTGCAGCACTTTTTTGCCGTCCACCAACACTGTGACTGTGTTGCCTTCGACGATGATTTCCTGGGTCCACCATTTGTTATCCTGCGCGCCGGTGAGTCCCGTATTGGCGATGTCATAGAGGCTGCCGGTCTTCTTCCAATCGCCGTGCGTGTTATTGACCTGGCATTCAATGCCCGTCTTGGGCCAACTCTCCGCCTGATACTTCGTGTGGAAATAAATGCCGCCGTTCGAAACCGGGTCGGTCATTACGTCCACCTTGAGGTGGAAATTCTTAAAGGGTTGGTCATCCCCGATATAATAAAGGTGAGCCACCTTGCCGTTCGCGACGAACGCGCCGTCCTTGATGGTCCAGGTGCTCGGGCTGTCGGTGGTTACCTTCCAGCCATTGAACGTCTTGCCGTCCATGAGCGACTTGAAGCCGGCCTCGTCATCGGCAGCCAACGTGGGAGTTGTGGCGGTCAGGGAGGCCATGAGCGCCAAGGCGAATGGGAAATATTTTTTCATGCGCCGAGATTATTGCGCCCGGGGGCCGTCGCCAAGTGAAAAAACACCAGCGCATCAGACGTTTGGGCACAAGTACGTAATGCCCAGCGAACCCGTAGAGAAATTATTCTTCCAACCGCGCCATGATGACGGAACACTTCCCCTGTGACGCTGAATCAAGCTCAAGCCCGCCACGCCCGGCTCGCCGATGAAATCCGTCGGCACGATCACGCGTATTACGTCGTCGGCCAGCCCGAACTCACCGACTACGAATACGACAGGCTTTATCAAGAGTTGATAGATCTCGAGAAGACATTCCCCGCGCTCGTCACCACGGAATCGCCCAGCCAGCGCGTCGGGGGCACACCGGCAGCAGGCTTCACCCGCGTCAAACATCTGCAACCGATGTTGTCGTTGGAGAAAGTCGAAGCCGCTGAACATCCCACCAAGGATGAAGAACCGCATCGCGACCGGCGCAACCGTCTCCAAGACGAAAACACGCTTGCGGCGTTGGAATCATTTGACGCTACAATCCGCAAGCAGTTGGGACGCGACCGCGTTGAATACGTCATGGAGCCAAAGGTGGACGGCGTTTCGATCAGTGTGCATTACCGCAACGGCAAGCTCGTGCTCGGCGTCACCCGCGGCGACGGCGTATATGGCGACGACATCACCGTCAACCTCCGTACGGTGCGGGCGATTCCGCTTGAGCTGGCGATGAAGCATCCGCCCGAGCTGCTCGAAGTGCGGGGCGAGGCGTACATGGCCAACAAGGATTTCGATGCCCTGAACGCAAAGCTGGCCGCGGCGGGGGAAAAGACTTTGCCCAATGCCCGCAACGCCACCGCCGGCACGCTCAAGCAGCTGGATCCCCGCATTGTCGCTCAACGTCCCGTCAGCGCCGTGTTCTATGCGGTCGGTGCTTGCGACGGGATCGAGTTTGAATCGCATTCGGAAATGCTCAAGGCGCTGGCTGGGTTTGGTCTGCCGACGCAAAAGCAATGGTGGCTCTGCCAAGACATCGCCGAAGTGCTGGCCGTGTACCGCAAGGAAATTGTCTGCAATTACGACGAAGCGCGCGACCTGCGGCAGCAGTTGCCGTACGAAATTGACGGCCTCGTGCTCAAAGTGAATCGCTATGACGATTGCGCGCGGATTCCCAACAAGACCCGCGCGCCGGGTTACGCGGTAGTTCACAAACCGATCCCGTGGATCACGCCCGCCGAAACGATCCTGCGGAACATCACGGTGCAGGTTGGACGCACCGGCGTATTGACGCCCGTGGCCGAGCTTGAACCCGTCTTCGTGCAAGGCTCGACGATCTCTCGTGCCACGTTGCACAACGAGGACGAAATCCGCCGCAAAGACGTCCGCATCGGCGACACGGTGGTTATCCGCAAGGCGGGAATGGTGATTCCCGAAGTGCTGGAAGTGTTGAAATCGAAACGTCCGCCGGGCGCCAAGGAATTTGACCTCTTCCAATACGTTGGCGGGAAATGTCCGGCCTGCGGCGGGCCGATTGCGCGGGATAAAATCAAAACTGCTCGGACCGGGTTGCCGCTCGGCCAGGACGCGCAACAGGGCGTTCCTCCCGAAGACGAGGAAGTTGCTTGGCGCTGCCAGAACGTCGCCGGGTGTCCCGCGCAACTGATGCGACGCGTCGAATATTTCGCTCAGCGTAAAGCGCTGGACATCGAATCCCTCGGCGGCATCGTGGCCGAAAAACTCGTCGAACGTGGCCTCGTAAAAGATCCGCTCGATCTGTTTGATCTGAAACTCGAACAACTTGGAAAATTGAACCTCGGCACGGACGAAGAGCCGCGCACGTTCGGCGAGAAGAACGCGACCAAAATTCTCGACGCGCTTCAACGCTCAAAGACCGCCCCGCTCAATCGCTGGATACACGCGCTGGCGATGGCCGACGTCGGCGAAGCCACGGCCAAGCAACTTGCGGCCACCCACGAGTCGCTGGAAGCGCTGGCCGATTCTGCCGTCTTGCGCGACATCCGCGATCTCGGAGCCAAGGAAACGGAACGCGCCGAAATCAGTCCGCGTTCGCGTAAGAATCCGCCAAAGGACGAAACGGAAAAAGCTGCCCGTGAAAAGTGCGATGCCGAACTCAAAGCGGAGATCGCGGCCATCGAAGCGCGTTTGGATGGCGGCGGCTTGAAAGCAAAGTTGCGGGAGGTCGGCCCGGTGGCGGCGGCAAGCGTGTTGGATTACTTCGCGTCCAAGCTCGGGGAAAAAGTGTTGCGCCGCATCCGCGCATTGAGGATCCAACCCGAAAGCGAAGCGGCTCGGGCCGGGGCTACTTCGGTAGCCGGCGCGTTCGCTGGGAAAACGGTTGTCCTCACCGGCACCTTGTCGTCGCTGACGCGGGAGGAGGCGACGGCGATGATTGAAGCCGCCGGCGGCAAGACGAGTAGCAGCGTCAGCAAGAAAACGGATTTTGTTCTGACGGGTGAGGAGGCCGGCTCAAAGCTCACAAAGGCACAGGAACTGGGCGTGAAAGTGATTACGGAAGAGGAGTTCAAGGCGTTGCTCGAAGAGACTTCAACAAAGCAGTCCAGCTCAAAACGAGATTATGATTTGCATGGAGTTGCTAGTCCGAAATCCCACCGCGCAGCAAACCGACAGAAGAAGATGCTTCGTTTCTTTGGCATTTCATTTGGCCCACACCTATCAGCCGGTGCGGCTGGTTTGGAGATTGGCAATTTGATGGCAGATGAGGCGAATCGTGAGAAGTGGCGCAAATATTTGTTTCTGACACAGGACTTTGATTCTGACACCGACGAACCAAAGGCATTTTCGCCAGCCGATCTCGTTGCCGTCAAAGTACCGGCAGGATGGAGTGGGCAACAGGCAATAGACGACTTTCAACAGGATTTGGCTGCGAGAATCATTCATGAGGAGTCGCCTTTTGACAACCCACAGCCCAAGGTAATCGTCAAAGGGAGATCGTTCCTTTTCACCGGGAAATTTGGTTTTGGCTCGCGCAAGGATTGTCAGAAAGCCGTGATTTTGCGTGGCGGCACCTCGCCAGACCAAAAAGATGTGAACCAATTCATTGATTACTTAGTAGTTGGTACCGAGGGCAGCAAGGCATGGAGTAAGGGGGATTACGGCAACAAGATCGAGGCTGCTATCTTGACTCGTAGACAACATGGCAAGCCTGCGATCATCTCAGAGGAACATTGGGGGGCGGCGCTCAAGGAGGCTGACTCTCAATTGTCTCTTCTGGAAGCAGGGAATCGGTAGTTCATTCTCTTGATCTTGTTAAACTAGATGTTCAAATCCGCCCTCAAGCTGTTTTTCCTCGCCTCCAACGATCAGACTGGAGATAGAAGAATTTTCCATTCATCGCGATCCTGTCCGGAGTGTGGCTCGAAACTTTGCGGCGGCGGCGGGGGGGGGGGGCGGCCACGCGAGCCCCGTGGCGGGGGCCCAAACGGCTCGCCCGGGGGCTCGCCCCCCCAAACCACCCAGTGGCCATGCCCCCA
>JANOHH010000147.1:0-4079 GCA_031406395.1 Verrucomicrobiota bacterium
TTCGGGGACCTTTGCGTTTGGTTCGAGCGTCATTCCGAAGATAAAAGACAGAATCCCTCCCAAGGAGCCAGAATTATCGTTAACTATTTTTATGCGGTCCGCCAAAATTATCCTGACGCCGATGCGCGTGCAGCGGCGCAACACCCTTCGCAAACGATTCACCGCCCGCCATGCGTACCGCCCGCTCTGCGCGGGCGGGGTCGTCGCAGCGCGACGACCGCTACCAACTCCAAATCCCAATGACGATGCATGAATCCATCCGGCGCGCGCAAATCGGCGGCCCTCAACCGAACGCCGATGGTTCGACCACGCTGGCGTTCTGCTTCCCGGCAGACGACCCCACTTTCGCCGGCCACTTTCCCACGCGCCCGGTGCTGCCCGGCGTGTTCCAACTAGAAATAGCCCGCTTGGCTGCCGAAACAGTCTTGCAGTGTCCACTGGCGCTCCGCGAAATCACGAAAGCGAAATTTCTGCGGCCCATTATTCCGGCTGAAACCGTGCGCGTGGAATTGAAATTGGCGGAGAAAGCCGACACGATTCAATTACGCGCCCTATTCTCCGTCACCGGCCGACCGGCGGGGGAGGCAATCATGCAGTTGGGGCGCATTTCATGAAACGTTGGCTCAAGCGAATTTTGATCGGTGCGGTCGTCCTCGCTCTGGGCGGCTGGCTGTTGGGCTCGGTGCTCATGCGCAGTTGGACGGCCAAACCGCCACCGCTGCCCGCGGACGTCGCGATCATGCAGCTCAAGCCGGAGTTGCGCGGTGACAAAACCTGGCTCGGCCAATCCTGGGTGACGCGCCGAGAGGGATTGCTCGTGATCCGGCTCAAGGGCACGCCGTTCGAGATGGGCTATTCCTCCGGCGTTCTCTTGACGGACCAGATGCACACGCTGGAGAATGAATTCCTCGACATGATCCACGGCTACGTGCCGCAGGATTGGAAAATCAAGGTGCTGCAATCCTACGTCCTCTTCCGCAACCGCAAACTAAGCAATTATGTCCCGGACGATTATCGCTTGCAGATTTACGGTACGATCCTCGGCTGCCCGGACCTGCACCCGGAACTCGGCGACTATTACAACCGCCTGCTCAATTACCACGCCGCCCACGACATCTCCTACATGATGATCGACAACCCGTTGATCGCGCGCGCCGGTTGCACCGCGTTCGGGGCCTGGGGCAGTGCGACGGAAGGCGGCCATTTGATCACCGGCCGCAACTTCGACTGGGAAGCCGCCGAGGTTTTCAGCCGTGACCGCGTGGTCATCCTCAGCGAACCGGACCAGGGCATTCCGTTCATCTCGCTGGCGTGGGCGAGCATGGCCGGCGTGGTCTCGGGCATGAACCGCGCGGGCGTCTCGGTCACGATTAACGGCGCCCCCTCCAGCCTGCCCGGCGAAACCGCCACGCCCGTGGCGATGGTGGCGCGCGACATCCTGCAAAAGGCGCACAACCTCCCGGAGGCGCTGGAACTCTTGCGCCAGGCCAAGGTCTTCGTCTCGACCCTCTGGCTGGTCGGCAGTCGTGCGGATGGAAAATTTGCCGTCGTCGAGAAAACGCCGGACAAGATGTACGTGCGCGAGCCGGAGGGGGACACCATCGTTTCCGCGAATCATTTTCAAACCCCCGGTTTGCAGGAGGACAAGCGCAACCAACGTTATCTCGAAGAAGCCACGTCCCTCCCGCGCTTCGACCGTCTGAGCGAGTTGCTGGCGGGCGCCGGCGGCAAAATCAACGCTGGGCGGGCCGCAGAATTTCTCCGCGACCGCAAGCTGCCCGGCGGCAAGTTCGCCGGCAACGGCCAGCGCGCCGCGCTGAATGCGTTTATCGCCACGCACGCCACGGTGATGGATTTAACCGACGGTATTTTCTGGGCCGCCGCCCCGCCGCATCAGCTCGGGCAATTTGTGGCCTTCGACGTCAATGATTTCGACCGCGAGCTGCCCGCGCTCACGATTGCCGCGGACGAAACACTTGCGTCCGGCGAGTTTGAAAAAGCCCGGACCGCCCGAAAAAAACTGGCCAACGGCGAACGCGCCTTGAAAAGCAAGGATGCGGCAACCGCGCTGACGTTGGCCGATGAGGCCGAGGGACTGAATCCCGGTTTCTATCAAAACGCCGCGTTGCGCGGTCGCGCGTTGCGGGCGCTGGGACGGAACGACGAGGCGGCCAAGGCCTTCACGGCGGCGTTGGCCGCGCATCCCGCGTTTCTCGCCGAACGCCAGCAGCTCGAAGGCTGGTTGAAGTCAGGCCCAGAAGCCCATTAGGCCATGGACCTCGAACCAAACACGATCAAGATCGGGCTGCAACAGCCCCGCCGGACGCGTGGCACGGTGGTCACCCAATCGGTGTTGGGTCTGATTTTGTATCTGTTGCTCGCTGTGCCATTTCTACGGCGCACCCACGGGCTCACGCGACTGCGCCTGCGGCAATCTCATCTATTGGTCTGCAATCACATCAGCCTGCTTGATTCGTTGTTGATCGCCGCGCTCTGCTGGCGGTCAGGGTGCTATCCCATCCTCGTGCTCGGCGACAAAAACGTGTGGCATGCCTCGTGGGCCCGGCGGTTGCTGAGCCGCTCCACGGCATTTCTTTTGGAACGCGGGAAGCTCAATCCCAATCGTATCCGGGAACTGGAAGCCTTCGGTCACGCGGGCCAGGATTTTCAGCTGATCGTCTTTCCCGAAGGCACGCGCGGCGATGGGATCAATGTGGCGGCATGTCAGCCCGGGACTTATTTCATCGCGCAAGCGGCGCGGATTCCCATCGTGCCGATTTTCATTGAGAACATGCAGTTGATTTCCACGAAGACCGGGCGGTTTCATTTATTCCGCGGGTGGCGCAAGGTGGAAGTCCACTTTGGCGAACCCATCGCGCCGGAAACCTACCTCTCCATGCCCCGCGAAGAGTTTCTGGAGTTCGTGCGCCGGAGCATCCGGGCGGCTAAACCCGCGCCACTAGCATCAGATTCGAATCGTTCCCCGCGTCTGCCTTGATTTCCCAATCGGCGAAGCCCGCACGGCGCAGCATGACCTCCAACTCCTCCCGCGTCTGGAAATGCAACCCTTCCTGCGTCCGATTCATGCCCACCCGCGTGGCAAATTCCTCCCAGCGATGAATCCTACGATGTGCGGCACCTTCCGCCCGCGCACCGTCCCGCAACACCAAGCGTCCGCCGGGACGTAAGACCGCGCGGGCCTTGTTTAGAATCAATTGCTGTTTCTCCGGCACCCAGTAATGCAGCACGTCCAGCAACAGAATCGTATCGCACGCCGGATATTCGCGCTCGAGAATGTCGCCCACCTCAAACCGGATGCGCGGATGCTCCAGGGCGGTGCGGTGCGCCACCCGAATTTTTTCCTCGTCATAATCCATACCGAGAAAAGATCGCCCGTCCGTAAAACACGCCAGCCAGTGCGTCGCCATGCCGTAGCCACAGCCCAAATCGAGAATGAATCCCGCCCGGGGCACAACGCTGTCCAGTGCCGCGAACACCGGGTCCAACCGCATCTTCCAATACACAAACTGCTCGATAAACGCGCCCTGGTAACGATACAACCGTGCCACTTTGCGCCGGACAATGCGCGGCGTGTTGATTTCATCGAGTTGCTTCTGCAAGCCTTCGCGCACGAGAGTATCGCAATGTTTCATCAAAGCGACGACGCCCTGGGAGTAATCGAAGTTCTGCGGAGTGACTCGCGGCAGCGCGCGAACCGTGCAGTGAAACGGCTCAAACCAATAGGCATCGCGCGGCATCGCGGTGTTGGTGTCGCAGAGCACGATGGGCAGGATGTCCCGGCTCAATTCCACGGCCAGCTCGAAGGCGCCGCGATGAAACCGTTGCACAAAGCCGTCCGGCGACCGCGTGCCTTCCGGATAGAAATGCACGCACGCCCCATCGGCCAAACGCTCGCGGCAGCGTTGCAGCGTGGTTGCGGGATCGTTCGGCTCGACCATCACATGGCCCAGCAACTGGCAACCGATGCCGAGCATGGGCGCGTCGAATACGCGCTTCTTGGCCGTCTGCCGCACGTCACCGGGCAGACTCACGATCAACATCACATCCACAGCCGATTG
>JANOHH010000566.1:0-5371 GCA_031406395.1 Verrucomicrobiota bacterium
CTCCAAAAATCAGCGTGGGAATTCTGGCGAGGGTCGGCTATTCTGATCGCGGAAGACAATACTATGAACGACGATTTACAGACCCGCATCCAGGCCGCGCTCGCCAATCCGCAAAATTTAGGCGAACTGGCGGACGCCGACGCCGTGGGCACGGTTGGCAATTCGGATTGCGGCGAGATGTTGCGGATGTGGGTCAAGTTCAAGCAGCAGGACGGCAAACGGGTCATTGACCGCGCCACGTTTCAATCCTTCGGGTGCGAGACGGCCATCGCGGTCGCGAGCCTGGCGACGGAGTTGATTCGCGGTAAGACCGCCGAGGAAGCGCTCGCCCTCAAGACGGAAGAGCTGGCTGGGGAACTGGGTGCGCTCCCGCCGATGAAAATTCACTGCGCCCAATTGGTTGAAGGCGCGTTACGTTCGGCACTGGCACCGTCGGCGGTTTCGCCCAAACCCTTGATGGAATCCAAACCCAACCCGCCCGCCGCCGCGCCCACCTTGCTCGAAAATTTTTCCCAACCCAAAGCGGGGGGCGTCAAAATTACCTTTTTGGATCCGTGACCGGGACGATGAATGCTGCAAACTCCGCATGATGATGCGGTGGAATGCGGGCCTTGAACTTCGCCAGCTTCGCGGTGTAGCGCCGCTCGATCACCTGTCCGACTTTGTGCAACCGGGCTATGACCGCCGCCTGTTCGTGCGGGATGCGCAGTTCCAGAAATTCGCGCACGGGCCGCAGCTGCGTCCCCAATTCCGCGAGCAAGGTCGGGATGCCTTCGCCGGTCGTCGCCGAAACGGCGACCGCATTGGAATGCTTCTCCGTGAACCGGCCCAGGGCTGCCTTGCTCCCGTTGAGTCGGTCAATTTTGTTGAGCACCATGAGGGTCGGCTTTTCGCCGGCACCGATCTCGGCCAGCACTGCATTTACCGCCGCAATCTGTTCTTCCACCTGGGGATGACTGATGTCCACGACGTGCAGTAATAAATCGGCTTGCACAACTTCCTCGAGCGTAGCCTTGAAGGCCTCGACCAGTCCGTGGGGCAGTTTGCGGATGAAACCCACCGTGTCGGTGAGCAAAACATTTTGGTTCGTCGGTAGCCGCAGGCGGC
This sequence comes from Verrucomicrobiota bacterium, assembly GCA_031406395.1. Classification (GTDB taxonomy): domain Bacteria; phylum Verrucomicrobiota; class Verrucomicrobiia; order Limisphaerales; family JADLHS01; genus JADLHS01. Next base: position 1,108 of record JANOHH010000566.1, read on the forward strand.
GGGTCGTGGGATCGAGCGTGGCAAACAGGATGTCCTTGGCCAGCACCTCCGCGCCCGTAAGCCGGTTAAGTAACGTGGACTTGCCCGCGTTCGTGTAGCCGACGATGGACGCGAGCGGCCAGAGGCTACGCTGGCGGCCGCTGCGCTGCACCGCGCGATGTTGGCGCACGGAATCCAGGTCGCGCGTAATCCGGTCGATGCGCTCGGAAACTTTGCGCCGGTCGGCTTCCAGCTGCGTTTCACCCTCGCCGCCACGCATGCCGATGCCGCCCGATTGCCGTGACAAGTGGCCCCAGAAGCGCGTCAGCCGCGGCAACAAATGCTGCAGTTGCGCCAGTTCGATCTGCAACTTGCCTTCGCGCGTGCGGGCGCGTTGGGCAAAGATGTCGAGAATGAGGGCGGTGCGGTCGAGGATTTTGACTTCGAAGATTTTTTCCAGATTACGGCTCTGCGCGGGTGAAAGCTCGTCGTCAAAGATGATCGTGTCCACGTCGTTCTGCTTGCAAAACGCCGCGAACTCGCCGGCCTTGCCCTTGCCGATGTAGGGGGCGGGATTGGGCGTTTCGACTTTTTGCGTACCCTCGCCGATGACTTCGCCGCCCGCGGTGGTGGCCAGTTCTCCGAGTTCGTCGAGCGACTCGCGGAGGTTTGTTGTGGTGCCGGACTTGAGTTCCAGTCCGATGAGGAAGACCCGTTCTGTTCGGGTATTTCGGGTTTCGATTAAGGCTTTCAACTCAGTGCAGTTTGTGGGGGTAAGAATAACCTGAAGCGGAAGCAGAACAAGACGAGTTTTTCCAACCTTGCGCACTCGATAGTTTTTCAATGGCGACAAAAGATGGTCGTGAAAGGGTGAGGCAAGGTTCTTCAGATTTAGATTCCGGCTTCATTGTTCGCGCATCTGCAGCTAGTCGTATCGGTGGTATCTGGCCGAAACGGCTGTTTGTTGACACAGCAGGGAGCGCTGCGGTTTGCGAAGGGCGTGGCGCGCCGGAGGTTGCGTTCGTGAGGTCGCCAATCATGAAAATTGTCGGACAAACACGATCCTACTCCTGTGGGCCTGCGCTTGCGGTTTCATTTTGGCCGCTTCAGGCACGCCAGCGCGAGGCTGTCGCCGCGCGCGCGTTGGCGTGCCAGGAGTTCCCGCCCGATGACGTGCAGGTTGTACCTCAGCACGCCCCAGTCCACATAGCGCAGATAGCTGCACATTCGCATGTCCAAGCAACGGTTCAGTCCGTGTTCCCGACTGTTGATCTCGCTTTCCACCGTGCGGTGCGGTTGGCGCAATGCCCCAAACTTACGCCTGCTATCGCGTTCCCTTTCCGTCGCGTTCATCTTCCCGCATTTGGGCTTCACCACTTCAGGAACATATGGACTCAACAACTCACGATCCGTCGCGCGCGTAAAGCCCTGGTCGAGACTCAGGCTCGCCACGCGGCCGAAGCGATACCGCCTCAGCAGCCAATCGGTCACCGGGATGCTTTGATTCTTTCCGAATTCTTTCAGCAAGGCGGAGCAGTCCTGAATCAATTGATTCTGATCGGTCGCGATCAGGAATTTGTGGCCCAACTCGCCGCTGGGTCGGTGCTTGCCTTCCTGGATCCATCCGGGGTGCGGCTCGAAGATGGGGAATATTCTCTCGGGCGCTGGGATATTTTACTCGTTCAACAACCGGCGTTCCAGCAGGTCCAGAAGTTTGTCGAGCATTGCCTGGAAGGATGCCAGTTTCTCCCTGCAAGGGGCGCAGCCGCCCTGATCGCAGAGTTGGAGCAAGTTCTGCCGGACCTGGTCGGAGGTCTCGTGACCCACGGTCAGATACGCACGCACGACTGATCTGCCGCGCACTTGCTGATTCGGTCCGCTGCGATAAACGACCTGGCCGTTGCTGTGCTGGAGGTTTTTGAGTGCCCGCCGCCAAGCCTTGGCTTTGCGCCAGCCGGGCATCGTGTCGCCCGAGGCACGATCGCCTTCGATCAAGTCCACCCACTTGCGCACTGCATCCCAGAGCAGGTTCAAGTCGGTGCGGAAAGGCACGTCGGTCTCCCGCACATTACTGTCCCCCTGGATTTCCAGCGCTGCGAGCGGCGCGCCGAAGTTTTTTGCGAACACTTCGCGTCCCGCAGCGGCGATGCGTGCCTTGCGCTGTGGCGATCGTTCGTCGGCGCGTGGCGTTTGATGCCCAAAGGCCTTGTCGTACTCACCCCACGGCTCGACGGGCACTTGGAGCAGCCGGCGTACGAATCTCGCCCGGCTCAATTCAGATGACAGCTCGGACCTGAGTTTTCAAAACGGCACCGGTGGAGTGAATGGCGAACCGCAGCCGTATCCCGGCACATCCGTACGAGCCATCTGGTTGCAAACAAACGGCACAATCCGCCCCAAACGGCGGCTGTGAATCGATGCTTTCCAAATTGGGCCGGCTGACTACCTTGAGTCCAAGCTTATGAACGATGACATCTCAGGAACAAACAATCTCAGCCGCCGGGGGTTTCTCAAAACCTCCGGACTGGCGCTCGGTGCCGCCGGGCTGGCAGCCGCCACTTCCGCCGAAGCCGCGCCGTGGCTGGCCGTGGGCCGCAATCTGATTGCGAAGCATGATGTAATCCTGTTTCAAGGCGATTCCATCACGGACGCCGGGCGCAGTCGGGACCAAGTCAAGACGAACGCGCCCAACAACCAGGCGGGACTGGGCAACGGCTACGCGTGGCTGGCGGCGGCGGAGTTGCTCGTGGACCGACCCGACGACGGGCTGAAAATTTTCAACCGCGGCATCAGCGGCCATAAAGTGTTTCAACTCGCCGAACGCTGGCAGGGCGATTGTCTCGATCTGAAGCCGAACGTGCTCAGCATTTTGATCGGCGTGAACGACATCTGGCATTCGCTTGATCCCAAGCTGGGCTACAAAGGCACGGTGGAAATTTATGAGCGGGATTTTCAAGCGCTGCTCGAACCGACGAAGCAGGCGTTACCGAAAGTCAAACTCGTCATCTGCGAGCCGTTTGTGCTGCGTTGCGGGGCGGTCAATGACAAGTGGTTTCCGCTCTTCGACCAGTATCGCGCCGCAGCGAAACGCGTCGCCGCCAGCCAGCGTGCCACGTTCGTGCCGTTCCAAACCATGTTTGACGATGCCATTAAATACGCTCCACCCGAACACTGGGCGGGTGATGGGGTGCATCCGAGCCCGGCGGGCGCTTCGTTGATGGCGTATTTCTGGTTGAAAGCGGTAAACGGCAAACGGTAAGCGACCCCACCCGCTCAGTTCGCTGCGCTGCGGAGAAATTTTTCGAGCCCGGCCAGATTGTCGGTGTTGATCAGATCCACGTTCGCCGCCCGCATCGCCCGCCAGAAAGTTTCGTTGTCGGGCGCGCCCCAAAACCGCACGCGCCGGCCTTGGGCGTGGGCTTGGGCCACAATTTCCCCCAACCTCTTTTGCTCCGCATCCGGCATCGGCCCGTCCCCGCGCCACTTGAAATTCATCTTCCAGTCCGCACTGATCCACGGCACCAAAGTCGCCGGGACGGTCGGATCGAGGTCCGTTAGCAAGCCGTCATAGCCCGCATAGCGGGTCGTTTCGTGCGCGAACATTTCTTTGGCGCGGTCGCCCGAGATCACGATGGTGATGGCGTTGGTCTGTTTCCCTCCGGCGCGAAAAGTTGTGAGCACATCGGCGTAGTTGGTAAGCACTGCGCGCAACACCGGATACGTGGTCTTCCAGTTTGACTTGAGGTCAATCAACAAGGTGAACTCCGGGCCGCCGGTAAAAACGCGCCCGCCATTCTGCTTCACCCGTTCACGCAGCGGGTCCAGGTAAAGCGCCTGGAGCGTGCGCTCCGGTTTTACCTGGCTGCGATTGTGGGCCACCAGGAGTTGGCCATCGACGAGATAAATGTCCGCCTCCACGCCGCAAAAGCCGTGGTCGAGCGCGTCGAGCAACGGACGCGCATGTTCGTAATCGTTGTGCGCGTGGGCGCGGAGCAAAGGCTCGGCGCCGGCAAGGGCCGGGGAGGCGACCAGCGTGACGCAAAATCCAATGAAAGTAAGAGTTGTAGTGCTCAATGACATGCCCGCATTTTCAGCCCGCGGCGTCTATTTTGGCAAATAGATTAAAGGCCGAACCCGCCGGCGGCCGCAGAACTATTCGCTTCATTAGTCGCCCAACTCACCTTCGCGCAATATTTGCGTTGAGATTTGCAAAAGCAGATCAGCCTCACCATCCTTTGTCGCCGATGCTGAAAGTGCGACGGAACGTTGGGTGAGAAACTTCTCG
>JANOHH010000569.1:0-1345 GCA_031406395.1 Verrucomicrobiota bacterium
CGCTGTTCCTCGACGAAATTTCCGAGATGCCGATTGATACCCAGGCCAAACTTCTCCGGGTGTTGCAGGATCAAAAGGTCCGCCCAGTCGGGGGCAAAACCGATTACCAGACCAACTGTCGCCTCGTGGCTGCCACGAACCGCGATCCCGAACTCGCCATCAAAGATGGCAAGCTCCGCGAGGATTTATTTTATCGGATCAGCGCCATCTCGGTGAATCTCCCGCCGTTGCGCGAACGCCGCGACGACATCATGCCGCTGGCCAACGCGTTTCTGAAACGCTTCGCTGGCCAGGCGAACCGCGCGATTCGCGGCTATACGCCCGCTGCCATTGATCGTCTCACCGGGTTTGACTGGCCCGGCAACGTGCGGCAATTGCAGAACGAGATTCAGCGCGCCGTGCTGCTCTCGGAAGGCGATATGATTGACGCGACGGACTTTTCCGTCACCCGCGCCAAGCCGGACAATATTGACTCGCAAGATACGAACTTCACCCTCCTCGAAGGCGTGGAGCGCAATGCCATCGTGCAGATGCTCAAGGAAACCAACGGTAACAAACTCGAAGCCGCCAAACGCCTCGGCATCGGCCGCCAGACACTTTACAACAAGATCAAGGCTTACGGCATCGATATGTTGTAACGCCGGTTGGTGGCAGTTTACTCATCTGAGCAGTGGCTGCGCAGACTTTGCGGGGACGGATCGTCAAGAAAGAGGGTTGCATTTTTTTTCGGACAGCAGTTTTGGCTCAGCCAGCGGTCGGTTCATGGAAAAGCGTAGGCTTGCGCAACGCGCTGCCCATTTCCAGGTAGACTGAATCGCCACCCGCCATGACAAACAGTGCAGCATCTGAAATCGAGCGCGAACTGAGTTCGGGCGAGCGTCTTCTGTGGAGCGGGCAACCACGGCGAGGACTTCGGCTGCGCTCTTCCGACGCGTTCGTGATTCCATTCAGCCTGCTGTGGTGTGGCTTCGCCATTTTCTGGGAGGCTGGCGTCGTTACCAAAGGAGCGCCGTTCTTTTTCATGCTTTGGGGCATCCCGTTCGTCTTGGTTGGCCTCTACATCGTGTTCGGACGTTTCTTTGTGGATGCCCGGAAAAGAGGGCGCACGTTTTACGGCATTACCAGCGAGCGCATTATCATTGTCAGCGGGCTTTTCTCCCGCCAGACAAAGACGCTGCAACTTCGAACTCTCAGTGACATTTCGCTAACGCAGCGTTCAGACAGAAGCGGCAACATTACTTTTGGTCCGCAGCATCCGATGGCACAGCGCCTCCCTTCCGGTTGGCCCGGCGCAGGGCAGTATGCAGCACCAGCCTTCGACATGATTGAGCGCGCCAAAGAGATT
>JANOHH010000194.1:0-1528 GCA_031406395.1 Verrucomicrobiota bacterium
TCCAATAACGATGAGGAGATAAAGATCATTTTAGAACTGGCGGAGAAAAACAAGTGGGACGAAGCCGAGACCCGCGCGTCGGTCTTATTTGAAAAGTCGCCGCAGGACCAGTCGGTGGTGCGAACCTTTACTTGGGTGAAAAATGAGCGCCAAAGGCGACGGGACCAAGCGTTGGAGGATCGCATCCGGGCAATTGATGCCAAGGATTCCGTGTTCAACCCGACGGTGCTGAGTTTGTTGAAGGAAAAGAAAGACCGAGGATTGCCGGCGCGGAAAGATATTCGGGATGCCATAAGCCAACTGGAAGCCGCGCCGTACGTTCCGGAGAGCTTCGGGAGAACCATTCAGGAAAAGGGCCCTTTGTTTGATCCGGAAACCAACGAGGGGAAAATGGCGAAGACCCTCGCCAAGGAAATTTCCATCAATCTCGACAACGCGACACTGGAATCGATCATTTTTAACATCGGTCAGGCGGAGGGAATCAACTTCGTGGCGGACAAAGCGCTGCCGGCCTTCAAGCAGACGTTGAGCGTCCACATGGACAAGGTCAAGGTGTCCGAGTTCTTGCGTTATGTGTCCCGGAATCTGGATGTGCAGTTCCAAGTAGGCGATGATTTGATTTGGATTGTCGATAGCAAGGACCAAAAAAAAGTGTTGGAGGAGACTCGTTTTTATCGGTTACGCAAAGGATTTATTCTCCCGGCACAGTTCGGTCCAACCGAAGTCAATGTGGTAACCACGACCACAAAAACGCCAGCCGGGCCCGAAGTCACCGTCGCCAACGAAAATCAGAAATTTGAGGATTTTGTCAAGGATGGTGCGCCAAAAGATCCCTCGATTCTGGTGGCCATCAAGAAATTCTTCAAGGGTTCTACGTACGTTATAGATTTTGAGCGGAATGTCATCGTTGCCTCCGGCACCCGCGAACAACTGGCGGTGATAGAGAAAATAATAGAAGAGTTTGATCGACCCCTTCAACAAGTACTGATTGAAGCCCGTTTCATCACGATTTCCCAAGCTGCCTTCATGCAACTCGGCGCCGGATGGGAAACCGGCTCCAGCCCGCTAGCAGGCTTAACGACGCCCAGGGATTTTACTGGGTTGGCAAGTCTGGAGGCAAGCCGCGGTATCAGACTGTCCTACACCAACATCTTGAACCAAGCTGATCTCGCCGTGACCATAACCGCGCTGGAACCGGGGGGGGAGAGTCAAACGTTAAGCGCCCCCCGTCTGACTTTGATCAATAATCTCCCGGCGCACATTGAAGACGGGAAGGTTCAGTATTACTACGAGGAATATACCGTGAAACAACAGGTGACGGACCGGGCAACCTCCTCCGCACTGGTGCCGTCGGGCAAACCCGTCAAGCTGACCTCCGGGGCCTCTTTGGACGTATTGGCCAGCATCGGCGGGGATGGAAAAAGCATCCTCCTCGCTTTGCATCCCTCAGTGAAAGAAGATGTGCAACTGGTCACCTTTGCCACGGTGACCGACCAAAACGACGTGGGCGAGGTGGTCAGCACCTTTG
>JANOHH010000204.1:0-3960 GCA_031406395.1 Verrucomicrobiota bacterium
GGCTCCTCGCCGTCGTTCTCGACCAGGGGGCCGTCCGCCGCCGTCCGCGCCAAGAGCCGACGACCTCGGCAACGTCCTCGCGCTCACCGACACCCTTGGCAACGTGGTGGAGCGTTACGACTATGCCGACTTCGGAATGCCAATTTTCCTGACGAGCAATGGCACACCCATCGCCACGAACGCCTCGCCCGTCGGAAATCCGTACCTGTTCCACGGCAAGCGATGGGACGGCGAGACCGGGCTTTACTTTACATCGTCATTCGAGAAAGGCTGGCCATGCCGGTGGGAAGCGGGGGATTTTGACCCGGAGACCGCGAGCGCCATTCGCGGCAAGGTGAAAGTCGTAAAAATTGATATTAGTGGTCGCGTCGTTGGAGGCGGCAACAATCCGTGGAGCGACGGGCGGAAGATGATTCCGATTACCGTGCCTGACATTACCGGAGCCCAACGCAACAAGGTCAAAGGCTGTTGGATCGGCTTGGATGCCGCTGGTAGTGCGCCCAGGTTTTCGCGCATTCCTGCTGGCTTTGTAACCAAGAAAACCTTTGGGCAACTCGCCGGAAAAAAATAACGCACTCACACGGCGGATTGATAACGACTCTTGAGGCTGCCTGCCTTTCAATCCAACTCAAATTCCTTGAGCCAGTTGAGGTCCTTGTCGAGCGGCTTCTGGTCTTTCTTCTCCAGGAGAAAATTGCCGACGAGCAAGTAATCCATTTTCGTCTGGCGAAATTAGCAGGGCCTAAAACTGCCCGCCGCCGCAAGGATTTCCTTGAGAGTCCGGCCATAAGGAGGTAGAAATATTTCCATTATTAACGTGGCTGGCCCGGAATCGAACCGAGGACTCGGCTTTGCTTGGCGGGAATCAGGAACCTGCCGGTAAATTGTTACTGTTCCTAAAAACAATCTTGCAACCTTTATGAAAACCAAATTGCTGGCGGTCATTACGTGTCGTGCTGGCGGCGGGTCGCCGCCAATACTCACTGCACTCCTGTGGCTGGCGCTCGCGTTGCCCGCGGCGGCGACCTCGCTGCAACTGGATTTCACCGTGCCCAGCAGTTTCAACGAATCCAACCGCCAGGCCATCCTCGAATGGAATGCCGAGCCGCAGAAAACTTATCTCGTGCAGAGCGCCGATGATCTTGCACCCGGCACGGCTTGGAAGACCGAGGAGCCGGTGCGCGCCACTCGAGTCGGACCGATCAAGTGGATGGCACCCGAGGCGTTGCGCACCCAGAAGTATTACCGGCTCATCCTGCCGCAGCCGGAAGTGTTCTCCGTCGAACCCGCGTTCGTGAATTCAGCAGACCCCGGCGCGTTGCTTTATCTCACCGGCCAATGTCTCCCGACCAACAGTACGGTCGTCATCAACGGACAGAACTTCACTCCGACGCTGGTGGATACCCATGGCGGCTGGATAGCAATCTCGCTCCTCGGCCTGCCGCCGGGCACGCCGATCTTTGGCAACATCGTTGTGCTGAACAATGCCAGCAACGTGGTCGCCACGTTGCCGTTGCAAACCCCGGTGCTTTACGGCACCGAAATGACGGCGGAACAATTGCAGGGCCCGCCGGAGGAGCCACCCGCCAGTCCCCAGGCAAGAATCACGAAGAGCCGGAGCAATATTCAGAACAATCGAATGGGTAGTGGTGGCATTGGCGACCTCGCCCCCGGGGCCTTCTTCAAGTCAGTCAGCGGACTCAAGTCAGAACCTGAAGTGAGTGATTATCCAGAAGGGGGCGTTCGTGGAGGAATGAAGACCGTTTCGGGGGAGTTTCTTTGTCAGGCGGTGGATGTTGTCATCCCCGGTGTCGGCCTGGATTTCGCCTGGACGCGCACGTATCGCTCGCGCACGGGTCCGAGTACGGCACAGGGACAAGGTTGGGATTTCTCCTACAACGTCTCGCTCAGCCCGCAACCTGACGGCACGGTGCTGTTGCATCCGGGTAATGGACGAACCGACACGTTCTATCCCAACGGCACGAATGGCTGGTCGCGCGAAGAATACTTTTTGGAAATCCGCGACCTGAACAGCGACGCCATGCCGGACGTGGTGTTTGCCGACGGCGGCAAGTGGCTGTTCAACCCCGCCAACGGCAGTCCCGCGCCCGGCATGCTCTGGCAAATTGTGGACCGGAACAACAATACGCTCACGCTCAACTACGACGTCGCGGGCCGGCTTGCCAGTATCGTGGACACACTGGAGCGCACGTACACGGTCGCCTACAACCTCACCGGGCAGATCGCGTCCGTGACGGATTTTTCCGGGCGCACCGTGCGTTATGAATACGACGGCAACGGGGATCTCGTGGCGTGCATCGCACCGCCAATCACCGGTACGCCGAATGGAAATGATTTCCCCGGCGGCAAAACGAATCGCTACACCTACACAAGCGGCCAACTCGACGAGCGGTTAAACCACAACCTCACGGCTTGCACCGATCCCAAAGGCCAGACGTGGCTGCAGGTCACCTATCAGACCGCGAACAACCCGGAGTCGCTAGACTTCGACACCGTGGCCAGCCTGGCGCGCGGCATTGAAAAGGTGCAAATCAAACGTGGCATGGTCATCGTTAAGCCCAACACTCCGCAGCGGATGCGGGCCATTGTGAATGATGGCGTGGGGAACGTTTGCGAATACGACTATGATTCCCGCCAACGGTTGGTGGAGCTTCGGGAATTTACCGGTCGCGCCAATCCCGACCTGCCCACCACGGCCACCGAGAATCGTCCCACCGGCAAGCTGCGGCCCGAAGACCCTGATTACTTCACTACGCATTTCGAGTGGAATCCGGATTCGCTCTGCACCCACATCCTGCATCCGCGCGGCGACGGCACAGAAATGGTTTATGAACGGGAGTTCAACCCGAACGGCAGCCGCACCGACCGGCGCCACGCCGCCGACCTGCGCATCGTGCGCGACGTGGCCTGCTGCAATCAGGACGATGACGGCGATGGCCTCCCTGATTCGCTGACGACGACGTTTGAATACGATCCGCGCTTTGGTTCATCTCCGACCACGAGCAGCGGAAAAATCGTGTGTAATTATGTGAGGCGGGATAAGACCCTCGGCAGCGGCAGCCTCGGCAATCTGCCCTTCTCTAGGGGGGATGGCGGTTACGGAGATACCGTGGTCGCCCGCGCGCCAACAAAAGCGGGTCCGGGTGTAACCCATGAGTATCATCGGTTCGCCAGCGGCCCGCGCCAGACGACTTCGCTGGATGGCTCCTATTCTCACGGTTCCGGCACGGGGCGCAAAGGTTGGGATGGGACGATCCAGGGCCGGTTGCGGTTGCATCAGAATTCAATTCGCTTGGGTTGGAATCACGCTCCTCATACCTCTGGCTTTGTGACGTCCGCCACCGACCCGCGCGGCATTGTGACGACGGGTGAATTTGATGAGCAGGGCAATCAGAGCAAGCAGGCTACGCTCGCTTTCAACGGCGGCAACGGCGTTGAAGTCAGGGCCGAGACGGTCCGCCACAACTCGCGTGGTCAGTTGACCGCCATCACCAACGCGCCCGACGCCAATGGTTATCGCCGTGTGGACACGTACAGTTACTACACCAATGGGCCGATGGCGGGCTACCTCTCTGCTTACAAGAATGACTCATCAAACCCGGACGCTACCATTACCGTCGAACTCGAATACGACGGACGCGGCAATGTGACGCGCTGCGTTGACCCACGTGGCCACGACACGCTCTACACTTACAATGCGTTGGATGAACTTGTGCGGTGCGAATCGCCCACGAACCTCACGGCGCGCTGCGTCACCGACTTCAGCTATGATGCGAACGGCAACGTGGTCGAGTGCGCCACACAACTGCGCGACGAGACGGACGCGTTCGTGCGGAGCGTTTCGCGCCGGCACGAATACGACTTCCTCGATCGCTGCATCTCCGTGGCCGAGCAGGTTTCCGCCAGCCAGTTCGTGACGAACAAGTTCTTCTACGACGC
>JANOHH010000218.1:0-5942 GCA_031406395.1 Verrucomicrobiota bacterium
TCCCGCGTTGGGATTTCGCACGTTCCCGAATCAGGGCAATCAAAGCCAAAACATCCTTCGCGGTGGCGCTGCCGTCGTTGACGATGAAGTTGCCGTGTTCCAGCGAAACGATTGCTCCACCGACACAAAAACCCTTCAACCCCAACTCTTGAATCAAACGCCCGGCGGGAATCGTCTCCGGGTTCTTGAAGCAACACCCCGCGCTCGGGGCGGCCGGTTGCGAGCCCCAACGCTTCGCGCTGTACGCGTTCATGCGTTGCTCGACTTCTTCTCGCGTCGCCAGCCGGCATTTGAATACGGCGCCGAGCGCAATCTGGTTTTTCAACAAGGGACAGGCCCGATATTCGGTCGGCACTTCGGCCACGGGCTTTTCCAGAATCCGCCCGGCGTAATCCATCAAACGAATGGATTCCACCACTTCAAATGCCCACGCGCCCATGGCCCCGGCATTCATCCGCAAGGCCCCCCCAACGCTGCCCGGAATGCCTTCCAGAAATTCCACCCCGCTCAACCCCGCGCGCTTGGCTTCGACAGCGACTTGCTTCAATTTCGCACCCGCCCCACAACGGATCCGTTCGGCAACAACCTCCACCGCGCTGAAGATCGGGTGCGCGAGAGAAATCACCACCCCGCGAATCCCGCCGTCGCGCACGAGCAGATTCGAGCCGCGTCCCAGGACCAACAAGCTCACACCGCGCTCGGCGACAAACTTGACCACTTCCGCCAGCTCCCCTTGACTCGCCGGTTCGACATAAACTTCTGCCGGCCCGCCCACGCGCAAGGTGGTCCGCTTGGCGAGGGGCTCCTCGCTCCGGATCAGGGTCGCCGTCGAAACGCGCCGCGCGAGATCCTCCGCGAGCGATCCGCAACTGGGGGACGGGCAATCCATAAAAGTAGCTGTTTCCGTCATGCAATCGTTGAGCTTTGCAGCGGAGGTATTGTCGCCGATTGGCTCCGCACCGGACCTGATCCCGGTTCGGCGCGTGAGTAGTCGGCGCTCCGGGCGACCGCGTCCAGGATCTTCCCCGCAATTTCCTCCGCTGAGTTTGGCGCGTGCCAGCGCGCAAGAGCCGCTTGCATGGCATCGCGGGCGGCCAGGTCTTCGACGAGCGCGCGCAGGAGCTCGAAAACCTTGTCCGGGGTAGCGTCGCGCTGCTCCAGTAAACGCGCGGCGCCGGTTTCCGCGAAGGCGCGGGCGTTGTATAATTGATGATTGTCCGCGGCAGCGGGGAACGGAATGAGCAAGACCGGCAGCCGCACCGCTGCCAGTTCCGCCAGCGAAGACGCACCGGCGCGACTTACGCAGGCCGACGCCGCACCAAGGGCCAGGTCCATGTCCGCGAGAAAAGGGTGCACGATCGCGGAAAGGCCGCTTTTTTCATAAGCCTGCCGGACTTTGTCCGCGTCTTGCGGACCCGAAAGGTGCAGCCATTGCCAAGGCAGGGCGTGGCGGGCGAACACGGGCAGCGTCGCCAAAATCATGTCATTGATACCGCTCGCACCCTGACTACCGCCCGTAACCAGCATCACCGGACGGGAGGCATCGAGCCCGAGGGCGATTCGGCACATCGGGGCATTGCGCGGTTTAAACTCCGGCCGCACGGGCGTTCCAGTGCAAGTGACTTGACGGGCGGCGAGACGGGATTCCGTTTGCGGAAACCCCACGAAAGCCTGATCCACCCGCCGGGCGAGCCAGCGATTGGCGCGGCCGGGAATGGTGTTTGATTCGTGAAGGAAATTTTTGACGCCGAGACCTCGCGCCGCCAGCACGGGTGGGGCACTGGTAAAACCACCCATGGACAGCACAGCATCGGGCCGGCGGGATTTGAATAACTTGCGCGCCGCACGCCACGACTGCCAGAAGCCGCGCAGGAAAGCGAGGCGGCGTCCCGGCTGCAGCGCGACCGCCGGGAGGGTGACAATTTCGAGACCGAGCGCGGATTTGACCGCTTGCTGATCCACTTCCTTCGGCGAAATCAAGAGGGTGACCGAACCGCCGCGCGCTCGAATTTGCCTGGCCACGGCCAGCCCTGGAAAAAGATGTCCACCGGTCCCGCCGCAAGCAATTGCGACGTGTGGCGGGTTGGCGCGCGCGGAAATCATGTGCGTTGACCCGCGGGTAATTCGTCCGAGGCGAACGGATTGGTCGGTTTGATTCCTGGCACCCGGCCTTGCCGTGCGACGCTAAACAACAAACCAATACAGCCAAGCATCGCGAGCAGACTCGATCCGCCGTAGCTAATGAACGGCAAAGCAATGCCCTTGTTCGGCAACGTATTGGTAACTACGCCAATGTTGATAAACGCTTGGAAACCGATCAGGAACGTGATGCCCGCCGCGAGCATCGTTCCGAACGTGTCGCGCGCATGGACAGCGATGTAGATGCCGCACATGACGATCAGCACGAAACCCAGCACCACGCCAAGTGTCGCGATAAGGCCGAGCTCCTCGCCGATGATCGGCAGAATAAAATCGGTCTGATATTCCGGTACCCAGCCCAGTTTTTGGCGACTGTTGCCAAGCCCGAGACCCGTCCAGCCACCAGAGCCGAGCGCGAGCCTTGCCTGATAAACTTGATGCCCATTATCGAGTCTTGTTTCTTCCAAGTGCAGCCAGGACTTGATGCGATCTGAGCGCACCTGATTTGTGTTAAGGTAAGCTCCGACCGCAATAACGACCGCGACAACGGGCGGCAGAAAATACTTGAGGCGAATACCCGCAATCAACAGCATCAGACCGCTGACCAATGTGATCAAAAGAGCGTTGCCCACGTCCGGCTCCAAAAAAATCAAGCCAGCAGTAAGTCCAATAAACAAAGCGGGAAGAAGGATCCCACGCTTCCACGTGTGCATCTGGCGTTGGTAGCGTTCGCAATAAAATGCCAGTGCTATGACGAGGGCAATTTTCGCAAGCTCTGAAGGTTGAAAGCTTATTCCAGGGAAGATAAACCAACGGTTCGCACCATTCCTGTGAGGGCTGTAATCAGTCGTTCTTAACACTAAAGCCAGCAGCGTAACGGCGACACCCAATAACGGCCACGCCCAGCGCTTCAGAAGCCGATAGTCGAGGGCCGTAGCCACCACACAAGCGACCAGACCCGCCATGCACCAAGTCAATTGCTTCACCAGAAAGCGCGAACTCATCTGATCAAGCTTGCTGTGGTATAGTCCCGAGCTATAAAGCATCACCAAACCCAGCGTCAGAAGTCCTGCAACGCAGATTGCCAGAGTGGTGACAGCAACTTTCATTTTCGGAAGGCGAACGCCGCGTCGAGGTTACGCGGCGCTCGCAGAATTCATCACGGCACGGGAGTTACCGGAACGGCCTTGGCCGGCAACTTCAATTGTTGACCAACCTTGATCCGCGAGTCAGACAGGTTGTTGGCCGACTGGATCGCCTTGACGGTGGTGTGATGCTCGGTCGCAATCTTGCTCAGCGTATCGCCAGACTTGACCTTATAGAGTCCTCCGCTGTCCGCCATTGGCGCGACGGTCCCGGCGACACCCGTGAGCGGTGCGGTGGCAGCAGCGGAAGGGGTCGGAATGACAACCTTTTTCCCAATCTGCAATTTAGAGGGATCAATGGTTGGATTCGCCGCCTGCAGGGCTTTAACGGTGATGCCAAACTTCGGAGCGATGGTGGAAAACGTATCCCCCTTCAGGATCGTGTATTCGCTTGCCGCGACCGACGGCGGTGGGGTGGGCTCGACGACCGGCACCGCGAGCGGTGTGTTGGAGTTGACCACGGCGATCGCGGACGGCGGGTTCGTTTCATTGAGGTCCACGGGCGGCGGGTTCGTCTCGGAGAACAACGGCGGCGGTTCCGGCGTTGCTTGCGGTTGCTCACGCTTACAGCCTTGCATCAGCAAGACGAGCAGGACCGTGACGTTAACCCCCAACGCACAGAAGATTTTCACCTTCAGTGTTGAGCGGGCTTGATGTTGTTGCTCCAGACTGGAACCCTGCGGAATTAATGGACTCGGACTATTCATTGGCTTGGCGCGTATCGCGTCCTTTCATTGAGGTTTGGTTTTTTTATTTTTGCCTCGGGCTTTTCCCTCAAAAAAGCCCGAAACAAATCGGAAAACACGTCTCGCCGTTCGACTTTGTGGCGTATGTTGGGGTGAGGCAGCGCCGCACCCCTACCTATTGATTTCGTCAATCTTCAAATGATTTCACCGCCCAAAAAAAATGATGGCGAAAACATGGAAGCTGAACCCGGCGAAAAAAGCAGCGGGCCTCGGCCCAAACCGCCCGCAAACTTTCCCGCATCGGCCAAAATTTTTAGCAATGAATCGCCGCTCGCGCAAGGAGTAATTCCCCTCAGCGCGCTTTCGTTGCCCCCATTTTTCTCGCTTCGCATGGCTACTGGATTAGCGAATCTTCAAAGTGCTGAAGGCCATCACCGCAAACAGCACGCACAAAATATAGAACCGCATCACCACCTGCGATTCATGCCAGCCCTTTTTTTCAAAGTGATGATGAATGGGCGCCATCAAGAAAACCCGCCGGCCCACGCCAAACTTGAGCCGCGTGTAGCGAAACCAGCTCTTCTGGATGATGACCGAGAGCGCCTCCATTACGAACACGCCGCCGGCGATCACCAACACAAACGGCTGATGAATCAAGATCGCCACCATGCCCAGCGCCCCGCCGAGGGCCAGCGAACCGGTGTCGCCCATGAACACCTGCGCCGGATGACAGTTGAACCAAAGAAATCCCATGCCCGCGCCCATCAGCGCGGCGCAAAATACGGTCAGTTCGCCGGCGCCATCCACAAACGGGATTTGGAGGTACCCCGCATATTTGAAATTGCCCGCCAGATAAGTCAGGACGAGAAACACGACCGACGTGATCAAAGTACAACCAATCGCCAGCCCATCGAGACCATCCGTCAGATTCACGGCGTTCGAACTGCCAACCAACGTGAACACCGTCAACACCAGCCCGACCGCGGCGCCCGCATGGATCGGGTACTTGTAAAACGGCACCATCACTACACTGACAAGATTGTTGCGCAAACCCGTCGGGCTCTCCGGAAAATGCAGCGTGCTCGTGATCGGCATTTGCCAGATATACAGTGCCACGAAAACCGCCACCGCCACCTGCACCCAAAGTTTCACATGCGGCTTCGCGCCGCCGCCGTGCTGTTGGACGATCTTCGCGTAGTCGTCGTAAAAGCCCAGACCGGTCAACACCAGCACCGTGAGCAGCGTCAATTCGACGAGCGGATTCCAGTGCGTCCACAACAACGCGGTCAGGTTGAGTACCGTGATGATCAGAATGCCGCCCATGATCGGCGTTCCTTTCTTGCTGAGGTGGCGCGCTTTGAGATCGCCGGTTTGCTCCGCGATATCCGCGTATTCCTGTCCGAACTTGAGTTGCTTCAACCAAACGATAACTTTCGGACCAAGCCACCAACTCATCAACAGCGCGGTGATTGCCGCCCCCGCCGCGCGAAATGTAATGTACCGGAAGAGTCGCAGCGGCGAGATATAGCCCGCCCACGATGTGCCTTCCGCCCACTCCATGATCGCCTGACTAAGATAGAACAGCATTCAATTCAATTCCGCTTCCCAGTATCGCCCGCCCGCAGCGCCTGGGTAATTC
The DNA here is from genome assembly GCA_031406395.1 of Verrucomicrobiota bacterium. GTDB lineage: Bacteria > Verrucomicrobiota > Verrucomicrobiia > Limisphaerales > JADLHS01 > JADLHS01. The sequence goes on from JANOHH010000218.1 coordinate 5,610, forward strand.
TTTCCAATCGTGAAGACCGCGAGGCCTTCAGCAACACCGTGTCGCCTGCTTTTAGAAACAGCTTCAAGGTCGTGACCGCCGCCGCCGCATCTGCGAGCTCGATCACGCGATTCAAACCAGCGTCACGGGCAGCCTGCCCCATTACCCCGGCCATCTTGCCCACAGCGATCAACTGGCCGATGCCCAACTCCGCTACGCGCCGGCCCACTTCGGCATGAGCGCTCGTGCTGTGCTCGCCAAGTTCGGCCATGTCGCCCAAAACCGCTACGCGCCGGCCTTTACAGGGCAACTCCTGCAACACCAGCAAGGCCGCGAGCATCGAGTCGGTATTCG
>JANOHH010000230.1:0-5026 GCA_031406395.1 Verrucomicrobiota bacterium
CAATCAGGCAGGCCACCGCCGGCATCCGCAAACGTTGCCGCCAACCCCGACTCCCGCCATAGCGCCAAAATGAAAAAAGGGTTATGCCTCTACGTCCCCCTCTTTGGGCTGGCGCTCTTGACGGGTTTCCTTGCGGGCGCCGAAGAGCCGGAGCCAACGCGGGCGTTGCGCAATCTGGACAAGAGTTATTTCCCGTTTACGCCCGTCAAGAACCGGGCGGAATGGAAACTTCGCCATCAGGAAATTCGAACGCGGGTGCTCCTCGCGGCGGGGTTGTATCCCATGCCCGAGAAAACTCCGCTAAACGCGGTGATCCATAGTCGCATCGAAAAAGAGGATTACGCCGTCGAAAAGGTCACGTTTGAATCGCTGCCGGGCCATTTCGTCACGGGGAATCTTTATCTGCCGAAGCGAATTACCGGCAAGATCCCCGCCGTGATCTGTCCGCACGGTCACTGGCCCAACGGCCGGTTCATGCATGCGGACGCTGCCGAGGTGAAAGCCCAAGTCGCCATGGGCGCCGAGAAGTTTGAGAACGCCGCCCACTCGCCCCTGCAGGCGCGGTGCGTGCAACTCGCGCGCATGGGCTGCGCGGTTTTCTTCTACGACATGCTGGGGTACGCCGACAGTGTCCAGTTCCCTGAGCATCGCCATGGGCCCGCCGCGAAAGGATTCGTCAGCACGGAGGCGGAGTTGAACCTCGTGGGTTACTTTGGTCTGCAAACCTGGAACAGCGTGCGCGTGGTGGACTTTATCAGCAGCCTGCCGTTTGTGGATGTGAAGCGCATCGGTTGCACCGGGGCCAGCGGCGGCGGCACGCAGACGATGATGCTCGCGGGCATTGATGACCGGATCGCAGCGGCATTTCCCTGTGTGATGGTCAGCACCGCGATGCAAGGCGGTTGCACTTGTGAGAACGCGCATTATCTCCGCATCCAGCAAGGTAACATTGACATCGCGGCGCTCGCCGCCCCGCGGCCGCTCGGCTTGACGGCCGCCGATGACTGGACCAAAGAACTCGCAACCAAGGGATATCCCGACCTAAAGAATCTTTACACCCTGCTTGGCGTGCCGGAGCGACTCGAAGCGCATTTCAACCTCCAGTTTCCGCACAACTACAATGCCGTTTCCCGTGCCCAGATGTACGCCTTCTTCAACGACCATTTCAAACTCGGCCTGACGAACACCGTTGAACGCGACTTCCAACTGCTCTCAACGCCGGAGCAGAGCGTCTGGGATGAGCAACATCCCAGGCCGACGGGCGACCAGCTCGGGCAGCCGCACGAAATCGCCATCCTTAACTGGTTCAAAATCCAAACCGCCAATCAAATCGATCCGTTGTTGCAACCAGCGTCGAAGGCCGACCTGCGGAAGAGCCGCGAGATGCTCGGTGGCGCGTTCGAAGTGATGATTGGCCGCACGCTGCCGAAGCCCGGTGCGTCGGCTTTCACTCTGCGCACGCAGGACGATCAGGGCGAGTATCTCCTGCAACGCGGCAGCACGACGTGTGACGGTGACACCATTGAAACGACGCTCCTTTACCCCAAGAAATGGAACCGCGACGTCATTCTGTGGCTGACCCTCAAAGGCGAGGAATCGCTTATTCACCCGGACGGCCAGCTCAATGCCGCGGCCGCCCAAATGCTGAAGCGCGGTTACGGCATCGCTTGCCCGCAGCTCTACCTGCTGGGGGCGACGCGCAATCCGAACGTGTATGCCGCCGATAAACGCAAGTCCGGTGGCGCTTACGAGGGCTTCTCCGGCTATCACTACGGCTACAATCCCAGCCTGTTCGCGGAGCGTGTGCGCGACGCCCTAGCGCTGATCGGGGCGGTCCGCGACGACAAATGGCAGCGGCCCCGCCAAATTTATGTCGCCGGAGTCGAAGGCGCCGGCGTCATTGCCGCTGCGGCCACCGCGTTGGCGACCAGCGCCGTCCGTCAACTGGCCTGCGACACCGGGGGCTTTCGCTTTGGCCAGCTCGACAATGCGTGGGACGTGAACTTTGTTCCCGGCGGCGCGAAGTATGGGGACGTGCCGGCGCTGCTCGCTTTGTGCGCGCCGATAAAGACGACGGTGGTAGGTGAAACGCGGGGCTCGGTTGCCGGGGTGGCGTCGGCGTTTGCCGCCGCCAAAGGCCAGGTGGAGTTTGTTGGGGTTACCCAGTCCGCGGCGGTGGACGCAGTCGTCAACGCATTGACCGGCCGGAAGTGATGCCCGCTTTCCATCGATTGAGCAGTCCGTGTGGCTGCGACGCCCCCGTCGCAGAGGGTGCTGGTGACGCCCCGTCGCCCATCGGTGCAGCGGTCGGAAAGGTGCGGGCGGCTTTTCCCGCGCCGAGGGCGTCGCGGTCACGCGGTCCGATCACGGAATCGCTCTGATTTTTGGCCTTAACGGAAGCGAATCTATGTCGAATAAAACTTCTCCGGGAAAGTTGCGCCGCTGGTTGCGCCGGCTCTTCTGGCTCACTGGTTGTGCGCTGGTTTTGCTCGCGTTGGTGGTGCTGTTTTGGATGCGGGGAGCGCTCTACAATCATTTTGTGCGCTTCCCGCGTGAAGCGGCGGCGTGGCAAGCCCTCCGCGCGCAACGGCAGCCGGTGGCTTATACCGCCGGCTGGAACGAGTATCGCGGCATCCTGCACAGTCACTCCCACTTCTCACACGACAGCGAGGTGCCGTTTGCGGAGATTCTCCGCGTCCTCCAGGCGACCAAACTGGATTTCATCTGCCTCAGCGATCACGCCGTGGACGGCCGCGCCGATTTCGACATCCAATGGCGCGGGATTCGCGAGGGTAAACTATTCATCCCGGGCTTCGAGTTGAAGGAGGGAATGATGCCCTTCGGTGTCGCCGCCGGGGTGGTGCTCAGCAATCGAACCGACTCCGCAATCCTGGCCCAACAGGTGGTCACGAACGGGGGCGTGCTTTTTTACGCGCACCCGGAAGAACCGCGCGAGTGGAATCGGCCCGAACTCACGGGCATGGAAATCTACAACCTCCACACGGATTTCAAACGGGCCAAGGGCGGGCTGAGCGGCATGCTGCGATCCCAACTGCCGGATCTGCTCCTGAACCTGCGTCCTTACCCGGACCACGTTTACCGGATGGCCTTCCACCGGCCCACGGAGTTTCTCCAGCGCTGGGACGATCTGAATCGCGAGCGCCACCTCACCGGTATCGCCGGCAACGACTGTCATCAGAACGTCGGCGTGCGCGGATTCTACACGGAGGCAGACACGATTCGGGTGGAGGACACCAGCCCGAAGACCTTGAAGGAATTCAAGTTGAACTGGCTTACCCGGCCCCTCGCTCGGTGGTGCTTTGGCCCGCTGGCACCGAACCGGAGACTCTTCCATATCCAACTTGATCCCTACGAACGCTCGGCGCGATTTGTAAACACTCATGTCCTGGCGCGCGGCTTGGAAGAGCCGGCAATTCTCGATTCTCTGCGCGCCGGCCGGGTGTTCATCGGCTTTGACATGATCGCCGACAGTTCCAGTTTTCGGTGGTACGCCAAGGATCCGTCGGGCTTGGCGGTCATGGGAGAAATGTTGCCATTCTCCAACGAGACGCGGCTGCACGCGCTGTCGCCGTTGCCGTGTCGGTTCACCATCGTCAAGGACGGGAGCGTCGTCCAGCAAGCGGAAGGCCGCGCCGTGGACTGGACGCCCACGGGGCCGGGCAAATACCGCGTCGAGGCCGAGCTGAAAGTGCGCGATGAATGGGTGCCTTGGGTTTACGCGAACCCGATCCAACTACACTAGTGGTCAAAAGCCACCGCTTCATTTTGGCTGACGATTATTTGTTTTTTACCATCATGCAGAGGCGCAGCTTTGCTACGGCACCCGGAGCCGGTAGTAGCGAGCGGGATAGTTCGTAGCGGTATCGTCCGTGAAGACCGCGCTCCCGTTGGTCACCGGCACTGTCTGCAAGTCCTGCCAAGCAGAAAAGTTCGTTGAGCCCAGCACGGTAACTTGCGCTGCGCCTGGGGCGGTCAGTCCGAATTGCACCCGACCGTCGGAAAGCCGGGTCACCGAACCGGCGTTGATCACCGGAGCATCCACAATGCTGAAGGTCGCGTCACTGACATCGAACAGGGCCGCATTGTTAGCACTCCTGATTTTGATGGAGTAGTCGCTGGCGGGCATGAGATCCAGGCCGACTTCCCATTGATAAGCACCGGCGCTGGAATTCGTGCTCAAGGACTTGAGGAAGGTGCCGGCCTTGTAAAGATCAAGCACGACGCTCTCGGCGATATTGTCATTCCAGCGGATGAAGTTTTTCACTCCCCGGCGCCAGGCTTCGCCGCCGTTGGGGGCCGTCACTTGGACGGTCGGGGCGACGGTTTGAAACGCACCGGTGGACCAACCGCTGGCGCCGGCGTCGTTCCAAGTCTTGACGCGGTAGAAATAGGCCGTGTTGGTGAGGGCATTGCTCCAAAGGTAATACGCAGCCGTTTGGTAAGGCACGGCAATGATCGGTGTGGTGAAGGCCTGATTTGTCGCAATCTCGAGTTCATACCACCGGGCCATGCCTTTCGGCGACCAGGCGAGCGAGATTGGCCGTTGCTGATTGACGGTATAGACCACGCCGGTCGTCGCCAGCGACGGCGCGATGACCTCGTGAGTCTGGACGCCGCGATAGTTCTCAGGCTTGGCCAGCAGCGGGGCAAACGCCACATCGGGCAAATCAGGATAGCCGAAGATAAATTCTCCCATTTCATCGGCGGTCGAATTCATCGTCAGGGTTGTCCGCAACGCGTGCGTGACCGAATTGTATTCGGTCGGTTGGGCAATGAAAATCCCCTGCCCAGCCTGGGCGCGATAGTAAATCGTCAGAGTGGTGGGCTGACCAAATCCGAAACTCAAAACATCGAAGGACACGGTGGCAGTCAGCGCTGGGATCGCGGTGGCAATCATCTTGACGCGCACGGGCAGAACCCGGGGGGCGGTTTCTTGAAAGGCTGGAGCCACCGGCGCGTAGGGCTGGCGCGTGACCGTGAACTCATTGTAACCCCCGCCGCCAAC
>JANOHH010000243.1:0-5517 GCA_031406395.1 Verrucomicrobiota bacterium
CGGCACGGCCGCCGGCATCCTGACGCTCAGTTCCGGTGGTGGCAAGGTCCTGGGCACGGATGGCACCATCCGCCAGCTCCGCAAATTCAAACCTGACGTGCTGATCGGTATCCCGACTTTTGTCTATCACCTGCTGCACCAGGCCGTGGCGGAAGGCGCGCGTTGCGAAAATCTGCGACGCATCGTGCTCGGCGGCGAAAAAGTCAGCGACGGTCTGCGTCAGAAACTGCGCGACCTCGCCGGCGAACTGGGCGCCCCCGACGTGTCGGTAGTCGCCACGTACGGGTTCACCGAAGCCAAGCTAGCCTGGGTCGAATGTCCCTTCCCGCACGACGAACCTTCCGGCGGCTACCACCTGCATCCCGACCTTGGCATCATGGAGGTCATTGATCCGCAGACCGGGGCGACCCGGCCGGCCGGCCAGCCCGGCGAACTGGTTTTCACCCCGCTGGATGCGCGCGGGAGTGTGGTCCTGCGTTATCGCACCGGCGACTTCATTGACGGCGGCCTCACCTACGAGCCGTGTCCGCATTGTGGCCGCTCGCTGCCGCGGCTGGTGGGCAATATCTCCCGGCGATCCGAGATCAAGGCGATGAATTTCGACAAGCTCAAGGGCACGCTCGTGGACTTCAACGAACTGGAACATGTGCTCGATGATGCGCCGCATATCGGGGCGTGGCAGGTGGAATTGCGAAAGGTCCACGACGATCCCCTGGAACTGGATGAAATCATCCTGCACGTCCATAAACTCAACGGTGCGGACGAGACCCAACTCAGCCGCGAACTCAGCACTCGTTGCTTCACGCACCTTGAAATCCGTCCCAACCGAATTCAATTTCACGATGCCGAGAATATTCGGCGCCTTCAGGGGGTTGGCGTGCTGCTCAAGGAACAAAAATTGGTGGATCACCGACCTCCAGTTCTGCCTGCGGCCGCGAAGGCGGCTTGAAGACCGAAACCGCCTTGAAGCCGTTGAAGCAAACCAACCGGCCGCGGATCGCTCCGGGCGGTCCCCAACCGGCCATTCGCATTGTCATGATGCCACGCGATGTGAACCCGCTCGGCACAATCTTCGGCGGACTGATTCTCAGTTCCATTGATCTCGCCGGCGTCGTCGAAGCCCACCGCCATTCCGACCGGATGCTCGTGACGGCTGCCATGCACGCGGTCAAATTCATCGCCCCGGTTTTCGTGGGTGATCTGGTCAGCTTCTATACCGAGACCGCCAGGATTGGCCGCACGTCCATCACAATTCGCGTCACGGTGGAAGCCACCCGGGCCACCGCCCCGCATGGGATCGTCCGGGTGACCCAAGCGGAAGTGGTGTATGTCGCCATTGACGAAGGGGGCAAGCCCGTTCCCGTTCGATCCCATCCGGGATTGTCGAAGCGCCCACGTAGTTCGCCCCGGAGCGGGTGAAACCGCTTGCGTGGCCATTTATCCCCCGCTCAACCGCCGATCTTGGCCTGCAGTTCCGCCACCTGCTTTTCCAACTCGCGCGTGCGGCGGATCAACTCCGGCAATTGCTGGATCGCGATCATCTGCCGCTTTGCCTGTTTGTCCGGTGCGGCCGGCATCCCGAGGACCGTTCCCTTATCCGGAACGTCACGCATGACGCCGGACTTGGCGCCGACCCTGGCCTGATTGCCAAGTTTCAAATGGCCCGCGATGCCCGACTGTGCAGCGATGACGCAATAGTCGCCCAGCACTGTGCTGCCGGCGAAACCCACCTGACCCAAGATCAGGCAATGCCGGCCCATGACTACGTTGTGGGCGACATGCACAAGGTTGTCGATCTTCGTGCCTTGGCCGATGACGGTGGCCCCGAGGGCGCCGCGATCAATGGCGGTGTTGGCCCCAATCTCCACGTCATCGTGGATGATCACGTTGCCGACCTGGAGCACTTTCCGCTGGCGGCCTTCATCAAACACGTAGCCGTAGCCGTCGGAACCGATCACCGTGCCGGCGTGGATGCTAACCCGGTGGCCAATCTGACATCGCGGGTAAATGACAACATTGGGGAACAAGCAAACGTCGTCGCCAATTTGGCAGTCGTAACCAATGTGATTGCCGCCCATGAGAACCGAGCGCGCTCCAATCCGCACCCGCGCCCCCACCACACAATTTGGTCCAACGTGCGCCGTCGGATCAATCTGCGCCGTGGCAGCGATCTCTGCGCTCGCATGAATACCGGGCAGCGGTGGCTCCGACGGAAAAAACAGCGGCAGTAGCCGGGCCACCGCCACCCGTGCATTTGGCACGCGGATAAGAACTTTTTTCTCCGAGGTGAACTCGCCCGAAACGAGGATGGCCTTGGCTGGGCTTTCTTCCGCGGCAGCAAAGTGGCTTTCATTGTCCGCGAAAGCGAGGTCGCCCGGCCGGGCGAGCTCCGCTGAAGCGAAGCCGGTGATTTCGACCGCGCCATCGCCGAGGACTTCGCCCCGGATTTCTTCGGCAATTTGCGAAACCGTAAAAGTCATAAAGTGGTAGCGTTAAGTGATGGTTCGTTCGTTTTCATTTCTCGCTGTCTTCAGGTTGCGCAATGATTGGCTGAATTTCCCGTCCTTGTCGATGCTGACTTCACCGGGCCCTGAGAGGCAATGACCTTGACCGTAACTCGGATGACTGGTGCCAAGTTACCCGGAAAGCAATGCGAGCTGAGGGGGCTTATTGGACATGGTTGTCCGTACAGTACGCGTCGCCTTTCGGTATTCACTCGCCATTGCCCTGTGTTCACAAAAGTGGGACAGGTTTTAAGTAGGAGGGAGAAGCGAATGGTTTTGAAGACAACAGGAACGGAAAATGTGGAAATGATGACCGATACCGACGCCATGGTCACCCCCCCAGTTCCTGCCCGGCGCGACTGTCCCAACCGCACGCGCAACTGCATCAAACAGTTTGCGCAGTGCCTCGTCGCGGCGGCAGCCGCCTACGGGTGCTTTCAATTTAGTTCGCACTACATTATCCAAACCGTCCAAGTTGACGGGGACAGTATGTCGCCCACCTTGGCCGACACAGACTGCTACCTCTTGAATCGCTGGATTTATCACGTGCGCGAACCTCGAATCGAAGACGTCGTAGTGCTGCGCGATCCAAGAGACGATGTCTACCTTGTCAAACGCGTCGTTGCACAACCGGGTGATCGGGTTTATCTGAAAAACGGCAGAATCTTCGTAAATGGAAAATTGTTGAAAGAGTCTTATCTGCCGCTCGGAACGCTGACTTTCGGTGACTGCCATTATCGCGAGCAGTTTCATATCTGCGGTGCGAATCAATACTTCGTGTTGGGCGACAATCGCAACCACAGCGCGGATAGTCGCATCTTCGGAGCGGTGCCGCAGCGTTTCATCGTGGGTTTGATAGAACTTTGACCTGGCGATCTACCCGCCGTCCCGCTGGGGTTGGAATTCCGCAATGTTCTGAAGCCCTTCGGTCCCGGAAGTCATGGGCAGGTTGGAAAACATGGCGTGAACCGATGGAACACTGGCTCTGACCGCGGCTGCCGTCGCTATCATTTGGCCCGCAAAGGCTAGCGGTGGCACCGCTCGTTAGCGGCCGCGCACGGGCTCATCGGTGGTTAGACCCCGCTGGGGCGGTCGAACCGTGAACTTGTTTGGGCGCGCGGAGTCGGCGTCCGGCCAAGCTGCGTCCGGTAAGCCGCGGTGCACGGTCAGAGCGTGATCAAGTGTCGCAGTTGGAGCAGGAATGACCACCACCATACCAGCAGCACTCCGCCGTGCAAATAGAAGAAGACGGCGAGCGACCCGAGCGCCAGCCGCAGTCCCAGAAGTTCCAGAAACACCAAGGGTGGCAACGGCGTGGGGGCCGACTGCGTTTTGATGGCCATGACAAAGACGCCGAAAAGAACGGTAAGCGTGATCGCAATCCACAACCGCCGAAACAATCGCAGGGCCCAAGCCAGCGGAGCAAAGATTAGGAACAGCGGGTGAAAGGCCACGGCAAACAGTGTCATGCCGATCCATTGGTTCAACGACGTAGGATAGTCGGCCGGTGTCCGTGCCCGGAATGTCGGATCCAGAAACCAGTGCAGCACGGTGGCAAGCAACAGGGCGGCCAGGGTCGCACCGGCGAAGAGGCGGTGGTTGATTGGGAACTTGAAAACTGGGCGACCGGTCAAAGGCGTGTGCCAGGCAAAAACAAAAGCCCACAGCACAAAGCCACCCAGCAGCACCACCAATTCCAGGTACCAGGTGGGATAGGGCGTTTGCCAGAGGGCGAAGCGCGGATAACACAGCAAGGCCGTTCCGCCGGCCGCCAGTGCGGCGGGTTTGATGACTTCCGGTTGAATCAGGCGGCGCATCGTGCCGGGTGGGCGGCGGCTTACACCGCCGGGGCGGGCGAAATCTTCTTCCCGTTTTGGGGCGGAGTGGGCGGTCGTGGCGTCGTCGTTTGGAAGCTTTTCCACACGGTCAAGGGCAGGCAGCCGAGCACGATGAAGGCGATCTGGCTGCCGTTGAAAAGCATGAGCCATTTGAACGCGGCGTCCATGAACCCGTAGGCGTGCAACCCGATGCCGAGCATGTTCACGCCGAACCACGACCAAGCGGTGACGATGTTGCCGAAGATCGCGAGGTTCATCAGGCCACGGTCTTTTACCAGTTTCCCCCAGCGGGCGTGCAGGATGAGGACATTCCAAATGACGATGAGCAGCGCGCCATTTTCCTTGGGATCCCAACCCCAGAAGCGACCCCACGATTGGTCGGCCCAGATGCCGCCGAGAACGGTGCCGGTGAAGCTGAACAGCGCGGCAAAACAGACGATTGCATAAACCATTTTCCCCAACGCCTGGCCGAGGTTGGTCGAACCGCTGGCTTGGCCGACTTTGGCCAGCAGGAGCGGCGTGAAGAGGCCGAGGATGACGTAGGCGATCGCCAACGTTCCAGCCACGAACGTCGAGGCGTAGCCGAGCGTCACCACAACGACGTGGGTGGCGAGCCAGAAGTTGGTATCGAGCACGGCGCGCATCATTTCCATGGTGTCGCCACCGAGTGCGAGGTTGTGGGCAATGAGCAGGGTGACGAAACCGGCCAGACCCGCCACGGCGCTGCCGAGGCCAAGTTTGTAAACGCGTTCCAGCACCAAGCCAAGCGCACACGCGCCCCAGCCGATGAAGATGGCGGAGGAATAGAGGTTTGTCACCGGCGGCCGGCCTTCCAGCACCATGCGGTAGATCAGCCCGAACGTGTGGATGACAAACGCCAGCGCGATGAGGTAAAACGCGGAGCGGCGCAAGGACTCGGAAAGTTTTGGGGACACGCCGTAGGTTAGCAGCGCCCCGCAAGCCAGAACGAAGGCGAAGATGTAGATGATGGTCGCGTGGAGGAAGATTTTAATCCGGTTGAAGTAGTACTCCGACCGACCTTTGCCGACTTCCTTGGCAAACTGGGGCGCGAGCCAGGTCTGGTATTCCGCCAGGGAACGGTTGAAATCCACGGCGTTGGCGTTGGCGTAGGCCTCGGCCATCTGGGCGTAACTACCGATGGCGGGGTGAATCGG
>JANOHH010000271.1:0-1318 GCA_031406395.1 Verrucomicrobiota bacterium
GGCCGGGGTTCGCGAACGATTCGCCCGCACCAATGCCGAGCGCCTCGCGGAGCTGGATCGCGCGTTAATTCGTGCCGGTGTTGAGACGCTGCGCTTCAGCACCGCCGAGCCGTTCGCCCAGACCTTGCAACGCTTTTTCGAGACCCGACGCGGGAGGCGGAGGGGATGAAGCTCGGAAGGCAGACGGCAGAAGGCGGAAGGCAGAAACTGCTCCAGCGCTTGGCTGGGGCTGGGATTCGCATCTTTTGCGGTTCGCCGCTAATCGCGTGCGCTCAATCCACCAACGACATCCCGCCGCTGCGCCCGCCGCATGCCGAAATCCCGCCCACGTTTTGGGAGCAACACACAGCCAGCGTCGGTTTGGTTGGCTTTGCCCTGCTTGCGCTCATGGGAGTGGCCATCTGGTTGGCCACGCGCCCCAAGCCACCCGTCCTCATTCCACCGGAGGTACAGGCGCGCGGTGATTTGGAATCGCTGCGCAAGCTGGCGGAGGACGGTCGGGTGTTGAGCAAGGTGTCCCAAGCCGTCCGCCGCTATTTTGGCGCCGCTTTCGCCCTGCCCTCGGGCGAACTGACGACGGCGGAGTTCTGCCGGGCCATGGCCGCGAATGATCAGGTCGGGCCGGAACTTTCGACCACCACCAGCGACTTCCTACGGCGCTGCGATGAGCGCAAGTTTGCGCCCGACGCGCCCCCTGAAGCTAAGGGCGCCGCCGAACACGCTTTAAAGCTCGTGGAACAGGCCGAAATTCACAGAGAACAGTTGCGGCAGGCCGCTCAGGCAAAATCCGCATCCATTGCCAAATCGTGAGCGAGAGTCTTCAATTTCAGTATCCATGGGCGCTCGCGCTGCTCGCGTTGTTGCCGGTGTATGCCCTTCTGGTCGGGCGTGCCGGCAAGTTTTCGGCGCTGCGCTTTCCGGGCGCCGAGATTGCGCGGGCCGCCGGCGTGGCCGCGCGGGCGGCCGCCGGGCGATTCCTGTTGTTTCTCCGCTTGCTCACGGTGGCATTGCTCATCCTCACGCTGGCCGGGCCGCGGTTTGCGAACGACCGCACCGAGACGCAGGTCAGCGGCGTGGACATCATGCTCGTGCTGGATTTGTCGTGGTCCATGATGGCGCTGGACATGGGCAAGCCCGGCGAAAAGGTGTCGCGCTTCGATATCGCATCGTCGGTGCTGGAGGATTTTATTCGCCGCCGCCCCAATGATCGCCTGGGCTTGATCGCCTTCTCCGCCGTGCCGTATGTGGTCAGCCCGCTGACGCTCAATCACGACTGGCTGGTGCAGGGGCTGAACCGCCCGCATGTCGGCATTATTCG
>JANOHH010000361.1:0-5772 GCA_031406395.1 Verrucomicrobiota bacterium
GGTCGGCTGGCGGCCGAGCAGCCGCTCGGCGTGGGGATGGCGGTGGGCGTGGGCTTCCTGCTGTTGAGTGTGTTGTCGGCCATGTTCTCGATGATCTCCAATGTCGGCGGTTCGATGAGCCAGTGAGGTCGCGATGCAGACCGCCAGAAAATCTTTGCGGCGCGGCGGCTTTACGCTGATCGAAATCATGGTAGTGGTTGCCCTCATGGGACTAATCGCGACCATGGCCATCCCGAGTATTTACCAGATGACGAAGAAGGAGGGGATGCGCCGGGCGGTGAGCAATCTGATCGAAGTTTGTAGCAACGCCCGCGCGCAGGCCATTTTGCGTGGCAAAGCAGTGGACGTGATTTTTCATCCGGTGGAGCGGCGTTTCGAAGTCGGCGAAGTAGCGGCGCCGGCGCCGACGAGTTTTGAGGGCGAGGGGGCTGCGCCGAAACCTGCCCCGCCGCCGTCGCCCGGCACCGGTCTGGCCGGCGTGATTCCGGAAGATGTTCGGTTGGAAATGCTCGACGTCAATCTGCTCGAGTACAGTCAGTCGGAATGGACTCGCGTGCGCTTTTACCCGAACGGCACGAGCGACGAGATGACCGTGATCTTTCACTCTAACAAAGGGGAATTCCGCAAGATCACGCTGGAACCCACCACCGGTCTGGCGACCCAGGGGCCTGTGAAATGAGGCGTCACCTGTCAACCTTTGGACGCCGCGCCACCCGGGCCTTTTCACTGATTGAAGTCATGGTGGCGCTGGCGATTTTTTTCATGGCGGTGTTTGCAATCCTGGGTTTGCTCTCGCAACTGCTGAAGAACTCGCGCGCGTTTCAGAAAAAGAAGGGCGCCGACGCGGGCATGGTACACGCCTATTGGTCCTCTATCACCAACCGGGTCAAGGAAGGTCTGGAGAGCGGTGAGTTCAGCGAACTTGCCGAATTCCAGGATCAGTATCGCGATTATTCCTGGGAGAAGGACACCATGTTCTACGCGACGAACGGATTGTGGCAGGTGGATTATCGCGTGATCAACAAGCGCAGCGGCCAGGTGGAATCTTCAGTCAGAACATTCTTCTACGATCCCAACACCCAGAGCAGTTCTTTTCCCCCATGAGGCTGATGCTGACGACTCAACCTTGGAGCGCCGGTCCCCGACCAAGCGCGCTCCGTGGCGTCGTTGATCGAAGCACGCTGGGTCGGATCCCGGCACTCCGCCGCCGCCAGCCCGGGTTCACGCTCATCGAAATCATGATGGCGATGGTCATCTTCAGCCTCGTGGTGACGGCGATCTACGCCACGTGGACGTTGATCATCAAGTCTGCCAAAATCGGTCTGGAAACCTCCGCGCAATTGCAACGCGAACGTATTGCCATGCGCACGATTGAAGAATCCCTCGGCTGCGCCCGGTCGTTTGCGGCGGACTTGCGCCATTACGGTTTTTGGGCGGAGAACGGCGACGGCGCGGCGCTGAGTTTCGTGGCGCGCCTGCCGGAATCGTTTCCCCGTGGGGGACGCTTCGGCGATTTCGATGTGCGGCGCGTGACCTTCTCGCTCGAAAATGGCCCGGGTTCAGAACGGCAATTGGTGATGCGGCAGTCCCCGATTCTCATGGACGCGGAAAAGGACGAAGATGAAAAAGAACACCCGCTCGTGCTGGCGCGCGGCGTCAACAAGATGGAATTCGAGTTTTGGGATACCCGGAAGAACGAGTGGGTGGATGAATGGACGCAGACGAATCAGATCCCCAAGATGATGAAAATCACCTTGGGCTTCGTCGTGAAAAAACCGAATCAATCGTACGGCGCGACTGAACGACGGGAGGAGATTTCGCGCATCGTGGCGCTGCCCGCGATGATGGTGCCGGTGAATTATCAGCGTGGTGGTGCTCGCCCGCCGGGGGCCGGTGGGCAACCTGTGCCGGGTGGTGGCGGGCAGCCCGCACCGATACCGGGTGGCGGCGGCGGGCAGAACCTGCCCAACCCGTCAGGAATCAAACAGCAATGAGAATTTCACCACTGCGTGGTCCCGCCGGCGTTGCGCTCATCATCGTGATGATCTGCATTACGGTGCTTTCCATTCTGGCGGCGGGCTTTGCCTATTCGATGAAGGTCGAAACCAAGCTCGCGATGAATGCGAACAGCGAGTCCGAGCTAAACTCGCTCGGCCGTTCAGGCGTGGAAATGGCCCGCTGGGTTCTCGCCCAGCAGGCGACCATTGCGCAGGAGCAGTTCGATGCACTGAATCAAGTCTGGGCCGGCGGGCCGGGCAGCCTGATGACCAGCAACAGCCCACTGGCGGGTGTTTCGCTCGAGAACATCCAGCTTGGTGGCGGCAAATTCTCCGTAAAGATTACCGACCTTGAACGCAAGGTGAACATCAACATGGCCGATCAGGCGATGCTGGAGCAGGCGATGCGTTTGATTGGGGTAGACCCAGGCGATTCCGGACCGATCACGGCTTCGATTCTCGACTGGATGTCTCCGGACAGGAACATGCTTATGGGCGGTACCGAAAGTAGCTTCTACGAAACACTCGAGCCACCATACCAGGCGAAGGACGGACCGATAGATGATCTGTCGGAACTGCTATTGGTTCGCGGTGTCACACCGGATATCTACTGGGGTGGTGTGGCCACCAATCATTTGCCGGCCGCGTTTCAGAACAAGGTTGGTTTTCAGCAACCCGGCGGCGGGGTGCTCGCCTACGATGTCGGGCTCGCTGATTTGTTCACGCCGCTCTCCGGTGGGCAGATCAATATCAACACGGCGTCCGCTCGGGTGCTGCAAATGCTTCCGTTTGTGGACGAAAATGTAGCGGCGGAAATCATTCGCATCCGCTCGGGTCCGGATGGCATGGATGGTACGGACGACGACACCCCGTTCCGCAATCCCGGTGAACTCATCAACGCCGTCCCGAACCGAGAGATCGTGGGCCAGATTGCGCGCTACTGCACCGTGCGCAGCCGGACCTTTGAAGTGCAGGTGGACGCGGAGATCAACGGCTACCATCGTTACTTCTACGCGATTCTCGGCCGGAACAGTCCGCGAGACGTGCCCATCCTGACTTACCATTGGAAATTTTCCCCAGCCGCCTCGGGCCATGCAAACGCTCGTTGAAGAGTTTCTCCAGTACCTCCGGCACGAACGCGGTCAGGCCGAACATACCCAACGAACTTACGCCGGGCTGCTGCAGCAATTCACGGCGTGGGCCGCAGCGGAAAAACTCACCGACTGGAAGCAGGTGGGATTGCCGCATCTGATGGCGTTCCTGCAGCGTGAACGCCAGCGCCCGTTGCTGCACGAGCCGAAGGAATCCCTCCGCCGTCTCAGCAGCGAGAGTGTTTATCTCCAGATCGCGGCGCTCCGCGCCTTCTATCGCTTTGCCGAGAATGAAAAACTGTTGCCGCAGAATGTCGCCGAACATCTCTCCCTGCCACGCCGCTGGAAGCGGTTGCCGAAATCGTTGACCCATCCGGAAATCGAAACCCTGCTCCAGCCCGAATCGGCGGATACCCCCGCGCCCCTGTGCGATCAGGCCATTCTCGAACTTGCCTACGCCTCCGGTTTGCGTCGCGCCGAGTTATGCGGCCTGCGCCTGGAACAACTCCATCTCGAAGCCGGTTTTATCAACGTGATTGGCAAGGGCAACAAGGAACGGGTCGTCCCGGTGGGCAGAATGGCGGCGGCGGCCTTGAATCGTTACCTCACGCGCGGGCGGCCCCCGCTCGTCAAGCCGCGTTCGCCGGCCAATGTATTTCTGACCCGGTCCGGCACGCGGTTCGCGTCCTCCACGATGTGGCAGCGGATCAAGCGGCGCGTGCGCCGCTCCGGGGTTACGCGCAACATCACGCCCCACATGCTGCGGCACAGTTTTGCCACGCATCTTCTGGAGTATGGTGCGGACTTGCGCGTGATCCAGGAAATGCTCGGCCATGCGAGCATCAGCACCACGGAAGTCTACACCCACGTCGCCGGCAGCCGGCTGCGGGAGGTCCACCAAAAGTTCCATCCGCGCCCGTAGTTCCGACCCGTTTGCTCGTCACTGACAACCTTTCGTCGCAGATGCCACCAAAGGTTGTCCACAGTTGAATATGAAAAAGCCGCGCTGGTTTCCCAACGCGGCCAAGGTGAATTCTCAGGTTGGTTACGAGCGGACGCCGAAATTCAGCGGGGCGCTCGCCGGCATTTCGTGAGCGCAAGGCTGATTCGTCGGGGCGTCGGCTTCGCGCGCATTCGGCGTCACGACCTGATGCGCCAGCATCCAGGCTTCCACTTCCTCGCCGCTGATGTCCGGGAGCATGTGCCCGTTGATCTCAACACAGGGGCTGAGCATCTGGCCGCTCTTTTCGATCATCTCCTGACGCTGGGTCGCGTTGTTGATGATGTCGCGGTCTTCAAAGGGCAGGTCGTATTTGCGGAAGACGGCGCGCACGCCGTTGCTCCAGCCACAGGTTGGTTTCAAGTAAGCGATGATATTCGGTTTGTTCATAAATTTAATTACGGGCACAGCATGCCACAGCGCGGGCGTTTGGCAAATGGGCAATTGCGGTCAGTCCGACCGCCGAACTTGGTTTGCAATCCGCGTCCACCCCGGTAAGGTTGCGCCGTGAAAACGGAGTATTCAGTCGCTGCCCACTGGCCGGGTGATTTCGATGAAGCCGGCCTGCGGCAATGGGCCGAGGACCTGCGCCGGCAACTGCGCGCGCCACAGGTGTCGCTCGGGCTGGTGTTCATGACGCCCCGTTTTTTTCCTTACGCGAAGCAAGTTCTGGAAATACTCCGCGTGCATGCGCGTATCCCGCTGTTGGCCGGTTGTTCCAGCACGGGTCTGGTCGCCGGTGCGGAGGAAATCGAGGACCACGGCGGCGTCGCCTTGGCCTTGTATGCGCTGCCCCGCGCCACCTTAAAGGAATACTACTTTACCCAATCGCAGGTTGAAGATGCCACCGGCCCGGAGTATTGGCCGGCCGCCACCGGGGTGCCGGTGACGCGCACCAACGGCTGGCTCACCTTCATGGACCCATTTCATCTGGATGCTGAGAAATGGCTACGCGGCTGGAACGAAGCCTACGCGCCCACGCCTGTGTTCGGCGGTTTGGCGAGCGGCGTCTTCTCCGAACAGGCGACGCAAATTTATTTGAACGGTGACGTCTTCGAAGAAGGGGGCGTCGCCATCTCCGTCGGGGGCGATGTGAAACTCACGGGCGTCATCTCGCAGGGTTGCACGCCCATTGGCGAGACCTGGACGCTCACGCGCGTGGAGCAGAACCTGATTCATCGCATTGCCAACCGACCGGCTTACGAGGTGCTCGCGGAGACGGTGAACCAGCTTTCCGCAGCCGATCAACGCAAGGTAAGTGGCAATTTATTCATCGGCCTCGTGGTGAACGAATACCTCGAGGATTTTCATCGCGGTGACTTTCTCGTGCGCAACCTGCTGGGCGGCGACCCCAAGACGGGGGTAATTGCCGTGGGCGCGATGCCCCGTTCGGGTCAGACGATGCAGTTTCAGCGGCGGGACGCGGCAGGCGCCAGCGAGGACATGAGCGAATTGCTGGAGCGCGCGCAAAATCAACTGGGGGCGGCCATGGTTTATGGCGGTTGCCTCTGCTGCTGTAACGGGCGCGGAAAAAATCTGTTCGGTCGCTCGGGTCATGACGCGCGGATGGTACGGGAACAATTTGGGGATATTGGCGTGGCGGGCTTCTTCTGCATTGGCGAGTTCGGCCCGGTCGGGGAAAAGAATTTTCTCCACGGCTACTCGGCCTCGCTGGCGTTGTTTG
>JANOHH010000415.1:0-4062 GCA_031406395.1 Verrucomicrobiota bacterium
GCTGGAACTCGCGGCGGACATGCACGCCGGCATCATTCATCTCGCCGGCCATGACCGGTTGAGCCGCTTTGAGGTCGCGCAAAAGATCGCGGCCCACTTTGGATTTCCCCAGGAACGCATCGTCGCGCAAGCGGTGGCCACCTGGCCCGGCCGCGCAGCGCGGCCGCGCGATGTTTCGCTCAACAACGCCAAGGCTTGCGCCCACCTCAAGACACCGATGCGTACCCTCGACGAAGGGCTTTCCTTGATTTTGAAAATGTCCGAGACTCCGCCTTCATGAGCGCACCCAAGATCAAGTTCGATTTGCAGATCAAGTACGGCTCGGAATACGGCGCCGACGAGGAGCGCGCCGTCCTGGAAGTGCTGCGCCAAGGCGCGCCGACAAGTGGTGAGGCGTGCATCCAGTTTGAACAAGAGTTTGCGACCTACTGCGGGACCGCCCATGCCCGCGCGGTCAGCAACGGCACCGCCGCCCTGTTCCTCTCGCTGTTGGGCTTGGGGATAAAACCTGGCGACCGGATCCTGACGACGCCGATGACGTGGATTGCCACGGCCGCCGCCGGCGTCACGCTGGGCGCCGAGGTGGATTTCGTGGATATTGATCCCGAAACCTGCAACCTCGACCCGCGCCAGTTGGAAGCCAAGATTACTCCGAACACCAAAGCCATTCTGCCGGTGCATCTCTACGGTCAATGCTGCGACATGGATGCCATCCTCGCTCTCGCGCAGCGGCATGGCGTGGCCGTAGTCGAAGATGCCTGTCACGCGGTTGGGGCCGAATACAAGGGCCGCAAGGCCGGCAGCATGGGGGCGACCGGTTGCTTCAGCTTCCACGAACAGAAAAACATTTCCACGCTCGGGGAAGGTGGCATGGTGGTGACCAACGACCCCACCGTCTTCGAAAGGATTGCACTCTATCGTTCGCACTGCACGCGGGTCTATGGCAGCAGTACCAAATACTGCACCCTTGACGAAGCGCGCTTCCCGATGGGCCAGCGCTTCTGGTGGCAGGATTTCGACGACTGCGGCTACAACTTCCGCATGACCGATGTTCAGGGCGCGGTCGGCGTGGTGCAGTTGCGGAAACTGGATGCCCTCAATCAAAGGCGCATTGACAACGCCGCGCATCTTTCCGCTGGACTGCGCGACGTACCGGGAATCTCGCTCCCGACCGTGCGGCCCGGCAACAAACACGTCTTCCATCTTTATCCGATCCAGATTGACCAAACGCAGTTTGGCCGCACGAAAGACGAATTCATCTCCGCGATGCTCCACGAGCGAGGCGTCAAAGTGGGAACACATTATACGCCGCTGCACTACGCCACCGCATTCCAGAATCGGGGTTTCCGGAAGGGCCAGTTCCCCGTGGCCGAAGCCATAGCCGAACGACTGGTGACGCTCCCCATCAACCCCCGCCAATCGCGCGAGGCGCTCGACTACCTGATCGAGAGCGTCCGGAGTTTGCGCCGTGGTTAAAGCGCAGGCCGCTGCGGTACCGGATGCTTTGTCATCGGGGCAGGTGACCTGGCGCTGGCGCGTTCTCATTGCCACTTATCTGGCTTACGGCGGTTTTTATCTCACGCGCAAGGCCTTCACGATCTGCAAGACCACCATCGCGAAGGATCTCAACTGGGAACTCGGGGACACCGCGCACATCTGGACCGCCTACCTCGTGGCCTACATGCTGGGCATGTTTATCAACAGCTTCATCGGCCGCCGCTGGGGGCCGCGCGTTTTGCTGCTGGGCGGACTCGGCCTCTCGATTGCGTTCAACGTGATCTTCGGATTTGCCAATTCGTTTGCCACCTTTCTCGCATTTATGTTTTTCAACGGCCTGGTCCAGGCCGGCGGCTGGCCCGGGAGCGTCGGCGCCGTGTCCCAGTGGCTGCGGCCCGCCGAGCGCGGCACGATTATGGGCGTGTGGTCCACGAATTATCTATTCGGCAACATGCTTGTCAAATCGCTGGGCGGCTTTCTGCTCGGAAGCTACGGCTGGCGATGGTCGTTCTGGGGTTGCACGCTTCTGAGCTTCACCGTCTGGTGGGTCATCTATTTCTGGCAACGCAATCGTCCCCAGGACGTGGGGCTCCAACCCATCGTGGATGCGGAATCAACCGAGTCTCGGGCCGTTCAGGCTTCTCAGGCGGATCGGGTGACGTTCAAGCAATACGTGCGGTTGGCGATGAATCCGATCATTCTGGCGATGGGGGCGAGTTATTTCTGCATCAAGTTCCTTCGGTACGCCCTCGACTCCTGGCTGCCCGCGTTCCTGAACATTCAAGGCCTGGATGTCGCCCGGGCGAGCTACTACTCGCAGGTGTTCGACTTCGCCGGCGTGGGCGGCGTGATCCTGGCTGGTTGGGCGCTGGACCGCTGGTTCCGCGGCAACTGGGCCGCAGTCGGTGCGTGCATGGCCATCGGCGTGATCGCAGGCTACGTCGCGGTCATCCAATTTGGCGGCAGTCCCATCGCCGTCGCCCTCTGTTTCGGGCTCGTGGGGTTCATGCTTTACGGACCCGACACGCTGCTGTGCGGAGCGGCTTCGGTTCAAGTCGCCGGCGAGAAAAACGCCGTAGCCGTGGCCGGACTGGTCAACGGCATTGGCAGCATCGGCCCGATTGTTCAGGAGCAAGTGATCGGGTGGCTGGTTCGCGGCCACGTTCAGGAGGGCATGCGCAACACCAACCGCCTGGCGTTGGCGATGAGCATCCTCATGGCTCTGTTGCTCGCTGCCATCGCCTGGCATTTGCATGTCATCGAGAGGAAACGCCGGGCGGCCCAGCAAATGCCATGATAATTCGTTGCCTCCCGATGCCGAGAAGGTAGGACGCGTCACTACGTGCCCGCCGCATTGCAGTCACCAACGTTCGGCTCCACTCCTTTGTATGGACAAAAGGCAGCTTGCCGGCCTGGTGAACACTTCCTCTCTGTGGAAATCAAAATTTTGGCTTCATGAGTTTTAATTCATACACATCTGAATTGGTTGTATCCAACAGGAAAGCACGATCAAACGACGAATTGAATACTGCTTGCCCGAAAGTTTCATTCGGGAAAAACTTCGATGAAAGCCAAGCACCATCCGCGACCATGAGAAGCCAAACCTCGCCACAAATCTCCCGGTATTGCGCGACCTTCGACTCCTTTTGATCCAAGGCCGTTTGTATCCTCGGCTCAGCCTCCCAACTCCAAATCGTTGCCCCACTGGACCAGCAACTCTGCCCTCGCTCCCCGATAAGACAAATGGTCACTTCGGTCACGTATCGCTCGACTATCGGATCAGCAAACTGCTCCCAGCCTATTCGCCACAGTCTCTGTTTTTCGAATGTTTGTGAAGCAACAATTCGAGCGAGTGCTTGAGCGACGGCTTTCTCTTCACGTTTCGCCGGGCAATCATCTGTCGCCCAAAGGACTGACACTTGAAGACAGCGGTGAATGTGTGATTCATATTCGGACTGGGCTTCGTTTACAATTCTTCGACGAACATTTTCAAGCCGCCGTGACCGCGAGCCTTTCTTACCTTGGCCCAGCAAGTATTCGGTAATCTCTATGCCCAAACTGCATTCCTCAAAAAGCAAGTCCGGTGCTGGTGGTTTAGGCTGGTCAGGAATCGAACGCGGGCAGGCGAGACATTGTTTCTGAAATGCGCGTAGCCAAGTGAATTCCTTCTGTTTTTGCTGCTGCATCTTTTTCGGTTTCATTGGTGGGAGTTCTGTTACCTGATCCTCCATTGAAAGCCGATTCCTTCAAGTTGCTCGATGCGGTCGAGTGCAAGAATTCGCTTCCGTTTGCTTGTCCTCTGCTTCTGGACCCACTTCCCAAGTTCCGGGTTCTTTCGCCACCGTTTGGGAACATTGCAGTGACCGGATTCTCGCTTGAATGCGACCAACTGAGCAACCATCGCTTCCCATTTAGTGTCCCAGTCGCTTTTCCTTCGGTCTTGCCGAAGCGATTTGCCACCCCATTCAAACCCAATCGCGCTCAACCGCCGGATACGTTCCCGGTTCAACTTCATGCGTTTTTTGAGTCGGCGCTGGTTGTTTACCCAGACGCCAAGTCCCGGCT
>JANOHH010000427.1:0-2811 GCA_031406395.1 Verrucomicrobiota bacterium
CCTGGAACGGCGGGGAAACATCTACGCCACCGAACTTTTTCAAAGCGGCCTTTTTGAAGTGCAGGACGAGGGCATCGGGGCTGAGAGGTGTTTCGGTGGCGTTCCAGCCTTGTTCCGAGAGCAATTTTTGCAGGGCCCGACCATGTTGACCAGTTTCACCGGGTCCTCGATGCAGTAAAGAATGGAGGTGTCCATCTTAACATAGAATCCGTCCGAGGTTTGAATGTAAGCGGCCTTGACGATCCGGGTGAATTTCTCGTCCGTCGCGGAGATCGTTTCCGTTATTTTCTCGCGGGGATCAGGATTGTCGCGCATGGTCAGCACTTGGATCGTTTTCGGAAACCGAAGGATTTTCTCCATCGTGGGGAACTGATGGTGAATCCCGGTTTCGTACACCGTTTTCTGCGTCCCCATCGGGCCGAACAATCCGAACGGCGAATAGAGAACCTGCTTGATGCCGAATTCCCCCGGCCCGATGTAGGTGGTACAGGTCAGGTAGAAAACCCACAGCGCCAGCAAGCCCAACATCACGATCAGGCTGACTCGATTGCTCCGGAGCAGCTCGAGCAGTTCGAGTCCTCGGGTTGCGGGCTTGCTCTTGCTGCTGTTCCAAGGTTCGTCGTATTTGGCCATAAATTTCCTATCGCTATTTGTCTGCGTTCAAATGGTTGAGCACGTAATGCTCGCGGTCATTCAGGATAAACGTTTTATGCGCCAGGAGGAAGAGCGCGTTGAACCGTTGCTGGCGCGCTTCGGGCGAGTAGGTTTCATTGACATGCAATTCCAGAAAGCCACTGAACCGCGTTTTTCCCAGCTTCTCCAGCTCGGCGGGCGTGGTCGGATCGGCCTTCCGCACCGCGTAATAGTCGCTCCAAAATTCATCGGGCGAGGTGTAACTCGCCAACAACGTCTGTAGTTCCGCGGTCAGGAGTTCTCCGCCGGTGTAGGTGCGGAAAATTTCGTAACGTTTGGCCACCTCGTGCTGGACGTCGAGCTCCCGGATGCTGTTGAGCAGATTTCTCCGCGCGCGTTTCAAGGCGGCGGTATCGCGGAAATTCACCAGATAGTACAGCCCGTAGCCCAGCAGGCCATCCACCGCTACAGCCGGCAAGAGCATCTGCGGCCGCAGCACGCGCCCCTCCGTGAAGAGCAGCTCAAGGGTCAAGCCAATGCCGATTGCCCACATGCAGTACTTCGGCCAGGAACGCTGTTCGGTTCGCTTCAGCAGTTCCTCGCGGATCCCACAGTAGCGGTCGTAGAGTGGAATGACCTCCCTCTGAATGACGGTCCGCAAGTGCTCGTAGTACGCGGGCTCGGTCCAGAGCGTCGCCATTTCATCCTGTTTCACCAAGGTCGCGAAGTAGGCTTCGATGAATTCCTGCCGGTTCGTGACCAGGCTGGCCTCCAGCTTGCCAAACAAATCCAGGCAGACGTTGAGCAGAGTTCGCTGGGCAAATCCCTCGGTCGCCGGGTTGGCCGCCATATCCAGCGCGGTCGGCAACTCTGCTCCTTCGCCATGCGTTCGGTGGGTTACCACGTCCGGGACGACCGTCGCGAGCTGGGTCAGGGGGCGTCTTTCTGGAGCGTTTGATTGCACAGTGGATTCTTCGGTCGGCCATGCCTTGATTCATTTCCTCGGGGAATCAAGGTTTCCCCGACCCGCTCAATCACGGCGATTATAGAGCCGAGCCAAAACGATGCGAGCCCAATCGGACGGTGTGCGGAAAGTAACGCTGCCCGATTGGGCGTTGCCGGAGAACGTGAATTACGCGGTGAAGCACTGGTAGGGCGGTGCTGCCGCGCCGCCCTGATATTTGGGCCGCGCGGCAACGCGGCCCTCCCGTTCCTGGAATCCGGGTCGGAAGCCAAACAGGTGTGACCCCTTGGTGCCCTAGCAGATTACCTTGCGGCGGTCTTCATCTCCGACGCAATGCACCAGAGCCCCTTGTAGGTGCGGAGGAGCAAATCCTTGCCCGAAACCACAAGCGAGGAATTGGTGGGTTCCTTGAGCGCGTTGCTCGCCAGCACTTCAAACTTGCGGCTCGCACGAACGACGTGGGTTTCGCCGGCCTGATTAACGAAATACACCCGATCGCCCGCCAGCAGGGCGGACGACCACGAATCGCCCTTGGCGCCCAGCACGGGCAACCGCTCGGTCCAGACCTGCTTGCCGGTGGCCAGTTCGAAGCACTCAGCCATGCCGTCCATATTGAGCAGGAACACCAAGTCATCCTTGATCACGCTCGACCCGATCCGGCCTTTCTTAGCGCGCTGCTCGTGCCAGACGCGGGCCTTGCGGGTGATGTCGCCGGTACCCGAAGGCTTGACCAACATGCCGGAGCCCATGAATCCGCCGAGCGCCAGCACCTGCCCATCGGAAACCACCGGGCTGGTATAAACCAGCGGGTTGAGCCCGCCACAGCGCCACAGCTCTTTGCCCGTGGCCGGGTCGAAGGCGTGCAGATACTCGGGCAAACTAATCACCAACTGATTTTGTCCATCAATCTTTGTGAGGACGGGGGTACTGAAACTCCCGACCATGCCGGAGCCGCGGCCGGCGAAACCGTCGGTACGTTCGCCCGGAACCGGCTCCGGGAGCTCGACCCGCCAGAGGGTTGCGCCCGTCTTCAGGTTAAGAGCGTAGAAAGCCGAGTTAGTGCCAGGACCATGATAGATGAAAACGCGATCGCCAAGAATCACCGGCGAGGAGGCATTGCCCCAGTTATGAACCTGCGGCCCCAGATTGCGCTGCCAGAGTTCCTGACCACTGAAGTCATAGGCGAACACACCCGCCGAGCCGAAAGTCGCGAC
>JANOHH010000574.1:0-2271 GCA_031406395.1 Verrucomicrobiota bacterium
GCCTGCGTTCACCATCGGCTCAATGGCGATCGTCATGCCGGGACGCAATCGCTGGTTGCTCTTGGCATCCACGAAATTTGGCACTTGCGGCTCTTCGTGCATCGTCCGCCCCACCCCGTGCCCAACAAACTCGCGCACCACGCTGTACCCGTTGCCCTCGACGTAATTCTGAATCGCCCGCGAAATATCCGTTACGCGATTTCCCGCGACCGCTTGCGCAACCCCTTGGGTCAGCGCCTGCTGCGTCACATCCATCAACCGCTGAGCCGCCACCCCACACCCACCCACGGCAATCGTCCGCGCCGTATCCCCGATAAACCCTCTGAAAATCACCCCGCAATCCACACTCACAATATCGCCAAAGCGTAATTGCCGGTCATTCGCCAACCCATGAACCACTTCGTCGTTCACCGAGATGCACGTGTGGCACGGATACTTCCGATAGCCCAAAAACGCGCTCTTGCCACCGTGATGTCGAATCCGCTCAGCCGCAAACTGATCCACTTGTCGGGTCGTCACCCCGGGTTTGACGAACGCCGAAACTTCCTCAAGCACCGTCGCGGCAACGGCCCCGGCGGGTCGCATCTGCTCCAAATCGCGCTCAGTCTTCAGGATAATCATTTTCGCAGCCGCTCCTGCTAATCTGGATCCGTTTCCTAAATGGCAACCGCCAAGATCAGATCTGGATGGGTCACCTAAATGCGCCCGCGGATCTTGCCCTTCTTCAGAAAACCATCGTAATGGCGCATCAACAAATGCGATTCAATCTGCCGCATGGTATCGAGCATCACCCCAACCGTAATCAACATGCTTGTGCCTCCGAAAAAGTCAGTCACCGAGTGCGGAATCTTCATGGCGTTCTGCAGTACTATTGGCAACACCGCGATCAGGGTCAGAAAAATCGCACCCGCCAGTGTGATCCGGCTCATCGAGGTGTGCAGAAAATCGCTCGTGGGTTGGCCGGGACGGACACCCGGAATATAGCCGCCGTTCTTTTTCAGATCATCCGCTATTTGCAACTCATTGAACTGCGTGGCCACCCAAAAATAGGAGAAAAATAGAATCATGAGGCCGAAGAGCGCGAGATAGACCACAGAGCCATCGTTCAGGAGGCGGGCCATGGAGCCAGCCGTTTCGGATACAAATTTGGCGAACCCGCCGTCCTTTGGATTGAACGCGCCACTGATCATCAGGAATAACTTCTGCGGAAACATCAGGATGGCAGAGGCAAAAATAACGGGCATCACTCCGGCGTAATTCACCCGCAAAGGCATGAACGAAGTGCCACCGGAGTACACTTTGCGACCCACCGCCCGTTGCGCGTACTGCACGGGAATCTTCCGTTGCGCCTGCGTGGCCGCGATGATTCCACCAATGACAACGATGAGCATGACCACCAACACCGCCCCGTGAACAATCGTGTGAGTCGCCTCCAACCCGCCGCCCGGAAAGAACATCCCTTTGGTGGCTGAGACGGCCGCCGGCATCCGGGCCACAATACCAACGGTGATAATTAGGGATACCCCATTACCGATGCCACGCTCGGTAATCTGCTCCCCCAGCCACATCAACAGCATTGTTGCCGTCGTGAGAACCAAAACCGTTTGAAAATAGTAATACCAGGCAAACGAGTCCGGGTAGAGAACCAACTGGTTGATGCCCGGAAACAAGGTCTCGGGATGCTTCCAGTTGATCGCCATGAACGCGCCCTGGATAAAGCAAAGGATGACGGTCAGGTAACGACCATATTGAATAATCTTGGTGCGACCACCTTCTTCCCGGGCCAGTTTGCTCAAGGGCGGGTAAACTGCCGTCAACAACTGAATGATGATTGTTGCACTGATGTACGGCATGATGCCGAGTGCGCCGACGGAGCAGATAACCGGCAATCTTGGCCAGCCGCGATTCGGTATAGCGCTCGGCCGCCGGCGGGTCGCCGTCGATCGAGCCGAAGTTGCCCTGGCCGTCCACCAGCGGGTAGCGCAGGCTGAAGTCCTGCGCCATGCGCACCAACGTCTCGTACAGCGCCAGGTCCCCGTGCGGGTGGTACTTGGCCATCACCTCGCCGACGACGGCCGCGCTCTTGCGCGCTTTGGCATCGGGCGTGAGCTTGAGGCCGTGGTACATGGCGTAGAGGATGCGCCGGTGCACCGGCTTCAGGCCGTCGCGCACATCCGGAAGCGCGCGGCTGACGATCACGCTCATGGCGTAGTCGAGATAGGATTTCCGCATCTCGTCGGTGATCGAGATCGGCGCGATGTCGGAGGGGGG
>JANOHH010000649.1:0-7213 GCA_031406395.1 Verrucomicrobiota bacterium
GTTGGCCGGACCCGGTAGGGATCCGCTGATGTCACCCATGGTATTGTAGCAAAGATAGTCGGGGTACCACGCGGACCTCCGCGTTCGGGAGAAGCCGAAGCCTTCCAGAAAGGCGTTCATGGAGTTGCTCCGCACCCGGGCCATTTTCTGGCCATTCTGAACACAGGTCGCCGTGTCGGCCGGACATTTGTAGATGCCGGCCGAGCCGCCGACGTATCGACCGAGTCTGGCCTTGGTGATCAGCAACGAGTTCGTGTTGTCCCGGTTGTTGGCGTCCCAACTCAGCCAACCGTCGCACCAGCTTCCTTTGGGGCCGAGGGGGTCCGGGTTGCCGGGGATATTCCTAACCAGGGCCTCGAGGTTGTCGTCGGCATACATGAACCAAGCCACGGCGAGTTGTCGATTGTTCGACAGACATTGAATCGCTTGGCCTCTGGTCTTGGCTTTGCCGAGTACGGGCAGGAGCATGGCCGCCAAGATGGCGATGATGGCAATCACCACCAGCAGTTCAATGAGCGTGAAGCCCTGTTTTTGCCGGCGTTGCCACATTCGGCGCTGAGTTGATGGAAACTTGCTGCCGGGACGTTCTGCGATCCCCAGAGTAGTGCTTACGGGTCTGGTTGATATCGGGGTGAGCATGTGCCTTTGGAGGCAGCGCGCCAAGATCTTTTTGGATTTGCCGGCCAGCCGACACGGTAGTTGCCAGTTGTCAAAGAGCTGCCGCCGCCCGCCCGTGTGTGTCGTGCTGGACATTTGGCTACGGCAACCAGACGTTGCCTTGGGAGTCGACGAATTGGGCGCGCGTCTTCATTTGAGGGACCCATTGGCGATGCCAGTTCAAGTTCCAAAGCTCCGTGAGTTTGACCCGCCGCAGCGACAGATCGGTGAAGGCGACGTTGATGGCGCCTTTGTGCCGATCCAGACAGAAGCGCGACATTTCATTCTCGATTCCCAGTCCCCACCCCAGAACGCCATCGTCCCCGCCGGTTGGCACCCGATCGGTCAGGTTGGGAAAGCTGCCAGGCCAGGTGCAGTCGGCCATGAGGGGAACATCGGGTTTGTTCGTATCGAGCTTGCCCCAGAAAAACTTTTCCGCGTTGCTTTTGGTCCAGATGCCGGGAACATAACCATACAGGTAATGGTTGATGCCATAGCTGCCAAAGGTGCCATCCCACATCGGTCCCCAGACTTTCTTGGCCCCGCCGTAAGCGTCGTTACTCTTGCGGTCGAGACCCAAAGTGGCGGTTGGACAGAGACGCATCTTGTCGGCCGCATAATAGCCTTTCAACACGACCATCCACCAACCCGTGGTGTAATCGTCCGGCCATTGCGAAAACTTGCCGCCGAAGTCCCCGCCGTAAACCCCAAACACCAGCGCCCATTGGTGCAGGTTCGACTGGCAGGCCACCGTCCGGGCTTTTTCCTTCGCCCGGCTCAAGCTCGGCAGGAGCATGCTCACCAGGATACCGATGATCGCAATGACTACCAGAAGCTCAATCAAGGTGAAGCCGTTGGGTTTCTTCATAATGGGAGTGAGTCCAGGGTTTGATAGCACCCGCAGCTCCATTACTCAAGGGCCTTTTGGCGTCCACCCCGCCGTGCAATGGGGGCTGGACAGCGCAAACGGCCAGGCGCACAGTGCATCAGTGAACTCCGACGACAAGCAACTCGCGCTGAGCTGGGCCATGTCCAAAAAGAAATTCCCATTCCGTGGCTTTACGTTGATCGAATTGCTCGTGGTGATCGCGATCATTGCGATCCTGGCATCCATGCTGTTGCCCGCACTGTCGCGGGCCAAGGAAAAAGCCACAGCCGCCAAGTGCCAAAGCAACCAGCGGCAGATCGTCATGGGTTATCTCCTGTACGCCGGCGATCACTCGGACCTCTTGCCGGTGGCAGGGACTCCCGATTTGTCCCAAGGAGCGGGATGGGTGGCGCCGAGCCGGTGGTTTCTGGAGATCAGCCCTTATATCTCCCGGACGGAAACAAACTATACCCAACTGGTGGCCGGGGAGAAAGTAGTCGTCTGTCCTTCGGCGGTGATTGCCAAAGCCATCCCCACGAATGTGCCCGGCTGGCAAGGTTATGGTGGCTACGGACACAATTATGCCCACCTCGGTTACACCCCGGAGGACCGCAAGAAGATAAGCATTGTCACCAAGCCGGTGGAGACCTGCATGAACGGCGATGGCTTGGATCCCGGTCCCCAAATTACCTGGTGGCAGCTCGGCTACCTCTACCCGCCGTCCGTCATTTCCCCCTACCCATTTATGAAATACGTCCGGCATGGCAAAGGCGGCAACTATGCTTGGGTGGACGGACACGTCGCGTCAACCTCCTGGAAAATCATGCTGGGCGGCGCGAATGGCAAAATCGATTGGTACTACCAGCCCACGCCGCGATGATTAATGCCATCCGAAGGGACGTCCCTGACACCAGGGGTAGGCGGTGACCGCGTAACCTACGACACGCCCGCCTTCCAGAGGCAGTCACGTTGGCCGAAAGTAGCCGTGCTTGGCTGTAGAAGGTGGAATGCCCAATGGTAGAGCGAACGTTTCACCGCCGGTTTTTTTAAGATTGGCGGGACCGTTGGGCCCGGCCTATATTCGAACAAAATGTGCGACCGCGACGTATGAATCTTTCTCTGCTTGCTGCCCAACCAGGCTATCGCTGGCTGTTGACCGGGCTATTGGTCTGCACTTACGCCGCGTCGGCCATATCCGCAAGCGACTTTCCAAAAGTTGACTTCAACCGCGAGATCCGCCCCATCTTCTCCGAGCATTGCTATGCCTGTCATGGACCGGACGAGAACAAGCGCAAAGCGGGCCTGCGGCTTGATGTCGCGGAAGACGCGTTCAAGGAACTCAAATCGGGCAATCATGCGCTGGTGGCGGGCGATTTGACCAAGAGCACTTTGGTGGAGCGCATCGTTTCCATGGACCTCGAAGAAGTCATGCCGCCGCCCAAACACCACAAACCGCTCACGGCGGACCAGATCGCCGTGTTGAAGCGGTGGGTGCTGGAAGGCGCGCAATGGAAGAAGCATTGGTCCTTCCTCCCGCCGGAACTTCCGGTGTTGCCGTTGGTGAAGGATCGGAAATGGCCACGCAATGCGATTGATTATTTCACGCTCGCCCGGCTGGAAAAGGAAAAGCTCCCGCCAAATCCTGAAGCGGACAAGGCCACCTTGATCCGCCGCGCCACGCTCGATCTGACCGGATTGCCGCCGACCATCGAAGAAGTGGATGCCTTCCTCGCCGACAAATCGCGTGAGGCCTACGAAAAACTGGTGGACCGGTTGCTGGCATCGCCGCATTACGGCGAGCGCATGGCGCAAAACTGGTTGGACCTCGCGCGCTATGCTGACACCAGCGGTTATCACTTCGACGGCGTCCGCTTCATGTGGCTCTGGCGCGATTGGGTCATCAACGCTTTCAACGGCAACAAACCCTACGATGAGTTCACGGTGGAACAGCTCGCCGGCGATCTTTTGCCCAAGCCGACGCAAACGCAGCGCATCGCGACCGGCTTTGTCCGCAACAACATGACGAATGACGAAGGCGGCGCGGATCCGGACGAGTATCTCAACAAATATGTCGCCGATCGCGTGACCACGGTCGGCGCCGTTTGGATGGGTCTGACCGTGGGTTGCACGGAGTGCCACGATCACAAATATGATCCGCTGACGACCAAGGAGTTTTATCGGATGTACGCGTTTTTTCACAACGTGCCGGAGAAAGGGTTGGATCGCATCCGCACGGACAACCCACCCCCGCGCCTGCCCGTGCCGACGAAGGATCAGGCATTGCAGTTCGTGGAAGCCGACTTCCGGTTGAAGGATGCGGAGAAAACCTTGCAGGATCGCGCCAACGAACTCGGTGAGACGCAGGAGAAATGGGAGCTGGAAATCAACGCCAAGTCCCCGCCCAAACCGAATGAGGAAGGATTGTTGGCAGTGATTGCATTGGACGAATCTCTGGCGATTGCTTCCTCACCCGCAGCGGCGGAGGGCAAGATCGTGGACGCCGAGAAGCCGGAGTTTGTGGTTGGTCGTCTCGGCAAGGCCCTCAAGCTCGACGGCAAGGCGTACGCAGACTTGGGCTCGATCGTCGGGTTCGACCGCACCAATGCCTTCAGCTACGGCGCTTGGGTGAAACTCGACGGCGACGGTGCGGTGTTGAGCAGGATGGCGAAGGGTCCGGGCTATCGCGGTTTTGATCTCCTGTTCGCGGACGAACGATTCCAGGTCCATCTGGCCCATGCCTGGCCGGAAAATGCCTTGAAGGTTCGGACTAAGGACAAGTTTCCCAAGAACCAGTGGCTGCACGTTTTGGCGACGTACGACGGTTCCGGGAAGGCGGCTGGCGTTAAGGTTTATGTGAACGGTCGCGTCCGCGACGTAGAGTTCGAGAAAGACAAGCTCAGCGACACGATCGCGAACGACGAGTCGGTGCGCATCGGCGCGCGTAACGGTGAGTCGCCCCTCAAAGGACAGGTAGATGATGTTCGCTTCTACCAACGAACACTCTCGGTCGCGGACGCGCGGTCGCTCACGTTGAACGGCTACCTGCCGCTTATCGCCAAATCCCGCGGCAACCGGACCGATGACGAGCGCAGCGAACTGCAGCGCTTTTACAAGGAGAACTACGCGGTGGATTACTTGCGCTCCGAGGTTGCGTTGGCGGAAGCCCGCAAGCGCAAGGAAGAGTTTTATGCGAAGATTCCCACGACGTTGATCATGGAGGAGATGAATCCGCCGCGCGACACGTTCGTATTCGTGCGCGGTGATTTTCGCACCAAAGGGGAACAGGTCACGCCCGGCACACCCGCAATTCTACCGCCGCTGCCGGAGGGCCCGGCCAATCGGCTGGCGCTCGCCCGCTGGTTGGTTGCCCCGGAGAATCCGCTCATGGCCCGGGTCACGGTGAACCGTTATTGGTCCCTGTTCTTCGGCACCGGACTCGTAAAAACGATCAACGACTTTGGCTCGCAGGGCGAATGGCCGAGTCATCCGGAGTTGCTTGACTGGCTGGCGGTGCAGTTCCGCGACGGCAGGAGCACAACGGGGAATGCGGAACGCGGAACGCGGAATGAGCGACGTGAATCGGTTCCGCACTCCGTTGGTGCCTGGGACGTGAAAGGACTCGTCCGCCTGATCCTGACGAGCGCCACGTACCGACAGTCCGCGGCGGTTACGCCGGACAAACTCGAGCGCGACCCTTACAATCGCCTTTTCACGCGTGGCCCCCGAGTGCGGCTCGACGCCGAATTTGTGCGGGACAACGCGCTCGCCGTGGCCGGCCTGCTCAACGACCAGATTGGCGGTCCGAGTGTGAAGCCGTATCAGCCGCCCGGCATTTGGGACGGCACCGACTCGAAGTATGAGCAGGACAAAGGCGACGCGCTTTATCGCCGCGGCATGTATGTCTTCTGGCGGCGTTCGGCGCACTATCCCTCGTTCGCCACGTTCGATGCACCGAGCCGTGAGGTCTGCACTTTCTTCCGCCAGCACACCCAGACGCCGTTGCAATCGCTGGTGCTGATGAACGATCCAGCGTTTGTCGAAGCCGCGCGCGTCCTGGCCGAACGGGTTTTGCGGGAAGAGCCCAAGCATCTGGACAAACAACTCGTGCGCGCTTTCCGGCACACGCTCGGTCGCCCGCCGCAACGGGATGAAGTCGAGGTGTTGCAGAAAACCTACGCGCAGCAACTCGCCTACTTCCGTCAGGATACCGACGCCGCGAAAGCGCTGCTGAAGGTCGGCGAATCGCCCTTGTTCGAGGCAGCCGATCCCGCCGCACTGGCCGCGATGACCGCCGTGGCCAACGTGTTATTGAACCTCAACGAAACCATCACCAAGTAGTCGCCATGACTTTCCAAGACGAAATCCAGCGAACGCTCAGCCGGCGCGCATTTCTCTCCCGCAGCACCACCGGACTTGGCGCTCTCGCCTTGTCTTCGTTGTTGAACCCGCGCTTGTTTGGCGCTGAAGCTGGAAGCGGGGTGCAAGCTACCGGCGCGCTCAAGACGCTGCACTCCCCCGCCAAGGCCAAGCGCGTCATCTACCTGTTTCAATCCGGCGCGCCGTCGCACCTCGATCTCTTCGACTCCAAGCCGAAGTTGAAGGAGATGACCGGCGAGGAACTGCCGCCCAGCATCCGCAAAGGCCAGCGCATCACCGGCATGACGGCAGGCCAGGCAGTGCTGCGGTGTGTGGGGTCGGCCTACGAGTTCAAACGCTACGGCAAATCCGGCGTTGAATTGAGCAGCATGCTGCCGCACATCGGCGGCATCGTGGACGACCTCACCCTCATCCGGTCCATGTACACCGAGCCGATCAATCACGATCCGGCGGTCACGTTCATGGGCACGGGCAATCAACAACCCGGTCGGCCCACGATGGGCGCATGGCTCGCCTACGGTTTGGGCAGCGAGAACGACGACTTGCCAGCGTTCGTGGTGCTCACCAGCGGCAGCGGCGGTCAGGCTTTGCAGGGTCACTATTGGGGCAACGGGTTTCTCTCCGCCAATTATCAGGGCGTGCAGTTTCGTAATCAGGGCGATCCGGTGGTTTACGTTTCCAACCCGCCGGGCTTGAACGGCCAGCGGCGGCGGCAGTTGATTGATGCGATGCAGGAATTGAATCGCAAACAACTCGGCGCGCTCAGCGACCCGGCCATCGCCACGCACATTGACAACTACGAGCTGGCGTTTCGCATGCAAACGAGCGTGCCGGAGTTGGTGGATATTGCGAAGGAGTCGAAGGAAACCCTGGAGCTGTACGGGGCTGAACCGGGCAAGGCCTCGTATGCGAACAATTGCCTGCTGGCCCGGCGACTGGCGGAACGTGGCGTGCGCTTTATCCAGCTTTGCCATCGCGACTGGGATCATCACAACGACCTCCCGAAAGGCATTCGTACGCAGGCCAAGAACACCGACCAGGCCAGCGCCGCGCTCGTCGCGGATCTCAAGCAACGCGGCCTGCTCGACGACACGCTCGTCATCTGGGGCGGCGAATTCGGGCGCACCTCCTACAGCCAGGGCGAGATCAAGAAAGACAGCTTCGGGCGCGACCATCACCCGCGCTGCTTCACCATTTGGATGGCCGGCGGCGGCGTGAAGCGTGGTTACATCCACGGCGAGACCGATGAGTTCGGCTACAACATCATCCGCGACCCGATGCACGTGCATGACTTCCACGCCACGCTGATGC
>JANOHH010000626.1:0-3921 GCA_031406395.1 Verrucomicrobiota bacterium
AAAGCGTGGTTTCCAATCATCTGATTTTTATCCTCCGCTTTCTTACGCCAGCGTCAACCAGTAATTTCAGTTGCGGAGGATGGGAATCCGTAAGAAGCGGGCTGCGGAACTCAACGCCAAGCCGCCAAGGGGCAAAGACGCAAAGTTGCTATAGCGAGATTTGAACGAGCGCGGCAGGCAGACTGTCGCCACACGGGAGCGAACG
Organism: Verrucomicrobiota bacterium; assembly: GCA_031406395.1. Lineage (GTDB taxonomy): Bacteria > Verrucomicrobiota > Verrucomicrobiia > Limisphaerales > JADLHS01 > JADLHS01. The sequence goes on from JANOHH010000626.1 coordinate 206, forward strand.
GTTGCAACGCCTGGCCGATGGTCTATTGGACCGCCCTCACCCCGACCCTCTCCCCCGGGGGGAGGGAGAAACCTTCGCCGGTTTTGGGCATCACCGGGCGACTGATAAATCCGTTCGGCCCACACTACGAACCACCAGCCGGCGGGGAAAGACAAACAACCTGCCGAGCTTCCAAACGCTCCCGCCAGCGATTCCCTCTCCTCGGGGGAGAGGGTGGGGTGAGGGCGAGCGTCTGACCACCAACGGATCAAAATGACCGGTGCGCGCCGGGGGATTTCGATCAGTCGCGTGAACACTCTATTTTTAGCAACCGGAGGAGTTTGAGACTCGTCACCTCGTCTCCTACCAAGCAGGGGGTTTTTCAACGACCCGCCGGGAACAACAATTCACAACCACTTCTTGAGGCGTTCCCGCAAAATCTGCCGCGCGCGATAGCAGCGCGATTCCACAGCCTTGGGCGTCGTGTCCAGAATGCGCGCCGCTTCCGCCATGCTCCGCTCTTCCCATTCGCAAAGGACGATGGCTTCTCGCAGGTCGGCGGGCAACTGGTTCACGGCGGCGCGGATAGCGGCGGTGCGTTCCGCGGCCAGCAACTGTTCATTGGGCGCGGATTCCGGAGACGGCAGCGTGCTGACCAGCGACTGTTTCGTCGCCCCGGTTTCCGCGTCGAGCGAGACATTCGGATGCCGAGTGCGCCAGCGGATTTGATTGCGGGCCAGATTCGCAGCGATGGTGAAGAGCCAGGCGGAGAACTTTTCTGTGGGTCGAAAGGTTTCGCGCGCGCGAAAGACGCGAACAAAAGTTTCCTGCGCCAGATCATTCGCGTCGTCCTCGTGGTTCAACATCCGGCAAAGGAAATGAAACACGGCCGGCGCGTGGCGTTCCATCAAATCGTTAAGCGCCGGGTGGTGACCGGCGGCCAAACGCTGCATGTCCGCCCGGTCGCGCGCGTCGGCTTCAGTGGTGTCCATGGGCAGGATCCGCTGAGTGCGACATGGATTGCTCGATCTGTTCGTGGAAACCGAGGGTGAGACGTTGCATCTCGGCGAGGTAACGTTGGCCATGCTCGGGCAGCATGGCCTGGCTGACCTCGACAAAATGCCGGAGCATTTGGGTCTGACACTGCGCCCGGAGCGCGGCAAGTTCGGATAACTTTTGTTCGGCCCCGGTGGTGACGTTGGTGGCCCCGGCGAGCGCGGATTCGAGTTCGCGCTTCTTGGCGGCAATTTGTTGGCACATTTCGCCGCACTTGGGCAGGTAGCCGGCGTGGAGTTCGCGGATACGCGTCATCTCGGCGGCGCTCAATCGAAACTCCTGACGCAGCCAATCCAGATCGTCCGCCGACCGGGCGATGTGTTTTGCACAAAGGCGTTGGGCGAGAGCGTAGGAGGCGACAAACACCACGACTCCGGCAATCAACGCCAACAGCACGATGAGGGGAGAACGTTTCATGCCCTCAGCGCAGCGAATTTGGCGCGACGGCGGCGAGGTAACGCGCCTGCGCGTTGTGCCGCGCCAATTGTTCGCCTCGGCTCCAACCCAGTCCCACGCCGGTGAGTACCAGCAGCGTGGCAACGGCGAATGCCAGTCGGGGTCGCAACAGCCAGCTGACCAAGGCGTCGAACCGATGGCTGTCGCCCGCTGAGACCGTGCGCGCTTCCGCACTTTCGATCCGCCGCCAGACGTTGTCTTGGAAGCGTGGAGGCAGCGCCGGGACCGCGCGAGCTTCGCGTAGCAGCGAACCAAGCTTTCCGTCTTCAGGATTGGAGTTCAGCTCTTTCATTTTGTCCGGAGAGGCAGAGTCTTCTTCCTCCGCCTGTAATTTAGGTTTGTTATGGCTCGCACACAACTCACAAGCAATTATTACTTCGCGCAGCACGCCGGGGGTGCCGCGTGCGCAGTTTTTGCGGTGGCGCAGCAACCGCCGGCAACGGCGGTCTTCAGGATTGGCTCGGTTCCGCGCGTACAGCCGCTGGCGTTGCGATCGGAGGTTACCAGACGCACATCATCCTTTGTGGTCGGCAAAGTCTCCGGCCCATTATCCAGCGCGGCTGGGGAACCTTGGAAGTTGCAATCCCCGGTGGCGAGATTCTGGTTGTGGGCCAGAGTTGGCGGGGCTTTGATTTGACGGTCTCTGGCGCGCGGCGAGAGCCATGGCGCGCCGGCGTTGAGGTTGAAGATTATCGCGGCCAGACCGACCGCGCCGATTACAGTGATGACGTTTCGCGTTTTCATTTTTCCTTCCCGTTTGCGGTTGACGACCCATGCGCCAACCGTCCGTTCTGCCAGTATTACCCCGGCTCGCCTGCATTCCCGCAATTTTTTTGCGAAATAGAGCTGCCGGTCTTGGCTCAGGGTTTGGAGTTGCATAGGAAGATGGCCAGATTGCCTACAGGGGACGAACAGCCCATAAATGGAGTAGAAAAACCGAGAGACCAACGTGTAAATGGGACAGCCGTAACTTCAAAACCGCATTGGGAGTAGGTTGCGAGAATCTCAGGTGGGGTGAACACCCCATAGCTCCACAAAGATTTGCAGCGCATGATTTGCAGAAATGTGCGGGTTTGTGTCTCGCACGGTGTAGTTAGAGTGTGGAGCGGTCAAAGTGACCGCCGGGAAAAAATCGATAAAACAAAACAACTAAAAAGAAAGATCACAAATGAAAACCATCCATCAAACCTCAACAAACCTCAGTTGCTACCTCGCCGCCCTGGCCATCGCCGGACTGATGTCGTTGCCGACGTTCACGTTCGCCCAAGAAAAAGGTGCGACCAAACTCGTCCAACTCAAACCCATTGCGACCGTCGCGGACGCGGAAGCGGTCAAGCCGGGCGACATGGTCGTGATGTCCTGCCCCAAGTGCAAAGATAGCTGGGCCACCATCGTTGAAAAGCCCACCAAGACCGGCGCCTCCGCCACTTCCACCGTCGTGGTCCGGCACGATTGTCCCGGCTGCGAACACAAGTTCGTGTCCGAAGGCCACGGCAAGGCCAAGACGGACAAACTCGTGCATGTCTGCAAAAAGTGTGGCAGCGAGGATGCCTTCTGCTGCGTGATGAAAAAGGGCGCGGTCCCAACCGCGGGCATGGAAAAGAAGTAATTGCTTCCGATCATGGGGAGAGCCGGTGGCGGCTCTCTCCTCCTCCGGTCTTCTCAAGCGCCGGCGCAAAAAAACAATCCCAGCGCAAGCCGCTTGCAAGTTCGCTTCAATCTGCTACTTCTGACCCTCAGCCGCGGCTGCCAGAGCGGGGAAAAACTATTTGCGGGATTTTGGCAGGCTCGGGGTAAGCAACGACAAGACGCGCTCTGGAAGCGCTCGAAACTGATAAGAACCAAGAACAAAAGTCTGACATTATGAAACTGCTCAATCGAATCAACACCCTCATTGCCGGCGGCAGCTTGGCGCTTGCCCTGGTGGCTCTAACATCCACCGCGCTGGCCGAAGACAAGAAAACCGAAAAACCCAAACCCTATCCGCTCGACAAGTGCATCGTCTCGGACGAGAAGCTGGGCGAGATGGGCAAGCCCTTCGTCTTCACCTACGAGGGCCAGGAAATCAAACTGTGCTGCAAATCCTGCCAGAAAGATTTCAAAAAAGACCCGTCCAAGTATATCAAGAAGCTTGCGAGCGCGGGGAAAACGGACAAGAAGTGATGCGGGAATGCCAGTGGCCGGTTAGACCCGCTGGCACAACTCGTGTTACCGTAATTGCATGA
>JANOHH010000687.1:0-1388 GCA_031406395.1 Verrucomicrobiota bacterium
CGGCAGCGAAGTCGGGCGTCTCCGAAGCCGCGGACAGCGATCCCGCCGGCGACACCTGGCTGCCCATTGAAGCCGATGCGCGTATACGTGACGGCTGGTTCTACAGTTCCACCAGTGAAAAGACCATCAAGAGCGTGGATCACTTGATGGACATGTATTACCGAACGGTGGGCCACGGTGCGGTCCTGTTGCTGGATTTGACGCCGGACACAACGGGGCTGATCCCCGAGGCCGATGCCAAGCGGGCCGCCGAATTCGGTGCCGAGATCACGCGACGCTTCGGTGTGTGGATCGCCCGCACCAATGGACCCGGCCCGCAACTTGAGTTGGCGCTCGGCCAGCCCACCGTCATCGACCACGTGATAACCATGGAAGACATCCGCTACGGCGAACGCGTGCGCGAGTATGTCGTCGAGGGCAGGGCGAGTGACGGTTGGAAACCGCTGGCGGCGGGCACGATGATCGGCCGCAAAAAGATTGATCGGTTCCAGCCGGTGAAAGTGTCGGAAGTGCGCCTGCGCGTCACGCGACATGCGGCTCCGCCGATCATCCGTGAATTAGCGGCCTACGCAACGCTGGTGCGGCCCGAGGCTGCCGAACGGAGCGATCCCAACGCAAGCCTCGGGCTTCCGCCGGATTGGACCATCGTGAGCCGATGGACGGCGAATCAGTTCGAGGGCAACACCGCAAGGTTGAGCATCGATCTGACGGCGCAGGTTGACGCCGCCCAGCAATATGAACTGATGGTGCGGCAGACTGATGGTGGCGGGGAACTGGTTGTCAAGTCGGTGGACCTTTTTCTGGAATCGAACAAGTTGGCGCCCGAGTTTGTGAAGCGTACGCAGCAGACCGACGTGCTCAATTTGAATGTGACCGCCTTCCCATCGAATAAGCCGGACTGGTGCAGGGTCGAGTTGATTTTGCACAGCGATAAGCCGATCACCAGCAAGGGTGAGGTGCTTTTACGAAAACGGCCGCTCAAATGAGGCGCAGCCAGAAAGCAACCGGCACAAGGAGTCCTCATGAAACCAGCCATATCGAAAACTGAACGGCTTCGATTCATTCAACTCCGCAAAGCTGTTCTCAGCCGCTCCCTTTTGGCGGGTGTGTTCGCGGCGGCATGGCGTGGGAGCGGGGCGGCATGGCGTGGGAGCGGGGCGGAAGTATTGGAACGGGATCAAGGCGCAGGGACGGGCGGTGCGGCCGGCGGTGCGGGACTCCGGTCGGCCTCCGTTACGCTCCGGTCTCCATGCGTCCCGCACCGCCAGCCCCGGAGGCCGAACAACGAAAACCAAACCACTGAGGGGACATTCTCTCGGGAGTTAAATAGAGCTTGTCCCAAAAGCCCGGATTTTCCGATATAGATTAGAAGTGTTCAACGGTTGTGG
>JANOHH010000690.1:0-1253 GCA_031406395.1 Verrucomicrobiota bacterium
ACGCTGGGCATCGGGTTACGTCAACGGGGCGTGCCCGTGACGCTTTGGGAGGCTGGTCGTTATCCGCACCATCGGGTGTGTGGCGAATTCATCAGTGGGCGTGGTCTCGAATCGCTCGACCGCCTGGGCCTGCGTGGTGACGTGGCCGCCGCGGGCGCCGTGGTCGCCCGCACCGCCGCCTTTTTTTCCACGACGAGCAGCGCCCGGCCCCGAGCCTTACCCTTCCCTGCGCTTTGTTTGTCGCGCCATGTGCTGGACGAATTGCTGGCGAAAGAGTTTTGTAAGCTCGGCGGTGAACTCCGCGCGGGCGAGCGGTGGCTGGGCAAGGAATTTCCCGAAGGCGTCGTGCGCGCGATGGGCCGCCGAGCGCAGGGAGAGGAGGATGGGGCGCGGTGGTTTGGGCTGAAGGCACACGTACGAAACGTGGCTCTGACGGCGGACTTGGAAATGCACGTGGCACCCAATGGTTACGTCGGCTTGTGCCGCATTAACAATGGCGCGGTGAACGTGTGTGGACTTTTTCGGCGCGGCGGCGGGGCGAACGATCGTGGCGTGGCAGGGTGGGAACGCTTGCGGGGCCAGCCGGGTTCACTGCTGCATCAGCGGCTCGGCGCGGTGGAGTTCGACCCAGAATCTTTGTGCGCGGTGGCGGGCTTGTCGCTGCGATCACACCGCGCTGGTGAACGCGATGAATTCTGTGTCGGCGATGCCATAACCATGATCCCGCCCGTGACCGGCAACGGCATGTCCATGGCGTTTGAGTCAGCGGAGCTGGCGATCGAACCCCTGACCCGTTGGAGCCGCGATGAAGTCGCCTGGTCCGAAGCAAAGCAGACGCTCGCCCGCCGCTGTGACACCACGTTCGCGCGCCGGCTGGCCTGGGCGCGTTGCCTGCAAACTCTCGTGCTCTCGGCCACGTGGCAAAGGTCGCTGGTTTTTCTCGCGGGCCGGAGCGAATTTCTTTGGCGCTTCTGGTTCGGGCGGACGCGTTGAAGCCAGGCGGGGGAATTTTTTCTTCGCCGTTTTTCCGCCGAGCGTTAACCGTTGCCGAATCAAATCAGAACCGCCGTCACGCCTGAGAAAGGGCGGCGAAATTGCACCGAGTTGCAGGTCGTTGTTTTCGGGGCGAGTGCGATTTAGTTTGCCGATCACTTCCAGTCGAACACGGTCACGGCGTCCAAGTCCTTCCAGCCGGTTTTGGCTTTGATTTTGGGCGTGATGCGGCCGGTGTATTGCAAAATCCGGTGTTGACC
>JANOHH010000730.1:0-8377 GCA_031406395.1 Verrucomicrobiota bacterium
GTTGAGGTAGGCAAACAAAGCCCCGACCATCAACGACGCCAGCAGATAGCGCACACCGCTACAGGCCTCAACCACCGACCAGGTGCCCGACGGGATCACGAACTGGAGCCCGTCGCGATAGACCGGAATGCCGGTGGCACGCAAGGCCATCACCGTGAAGTCGGCCGTGCGTGCCATCAGGACGGGCAAGAGGAAATCGCCAAACGGCACGGCGAAGAAGAGGAAGCCGAGCGGGAACAGCACCGCCCGCAGCGCGGGCCAACCGGCCACCGCGGGCACACAAAGCACCAGCAGCGCGACAAATGCGAACTGGCTGGCGGCATTGACGGCCGCGACATCGCCCACCAGCCACACCAGTCCGACCGCGGCAACGAAGGGCAACGCCGACCACGCCGGCGCGAAGTTCGGCGCCAAGGCAATGAGCGTCCTGCGCTTGCGCCATAGCAGCCACAACGAGATGACTGGAACGATGAAGCCGTGCGCGAAGGTCTCTGCACTACTCCACAACGCGACCATGCCCAAGGCGGTGTTGCGGTACAAGCCAATCGTGGCGAGCATCAACAACGAAATGCCCGCGACCGTTGGCCACCACTTGGCGTGCACGGTGCCTGCTGCGCCGCCGTTCATGCCGCGGCCTCCGCTCGCAGCTAAACCACAACCCGCTCTGGGCCGAGGAGCGCGGCCTGAAATCATTGAGCATCCTTTCGTACCTGGCCGCCACCGAGCACGTCACGGGCGATCCGAAATATCGTCAGCTCATGACCATGCTCCGCGAGAAACACACTTACGACACGAACCTCAAGAATCCCAAGAACCAGCGCGGCGTCGGCTCGCCCAACCATTCGGACGACGAAATGGCGTTCATGTGTTTCTACAACCTTATGAAATACGGCAACGATCCAAAACTCACGCACGAGGTTGGCTATTCATTTTTCTCGTACTGGATTCTGGAGTTCCCGGAGCTGAACCCGTTTTTTAACTTCTGCTATGCCGCATTCGGCGTGGGGCGGAAATATGTCAATCCGTGGGGCACGCAGGATATCTCACCATGGTCAGGCTGGCTCGCAGACTCGGTGGATACGTTGAAGCGCTTTCCGCTCGACCGCTTTGACTGGCGGCACACGAACGCCCACCGGCTCGACCTCGTGCCGCTGATGCGACAAGCCTACGATCCTTACGAAACGAATTACCGGCCGCGCGGCTACCGCGTCAACGGCAAGGTGATGCCGGTGGATGAACGCTTCTTCAATCACTGGAACCACGATCCCTTCGCGATGAACACCGGTGGCGGTGGCACTGAGATCGGGACCGGGACCGTTTTCCTGCTCCCCTACTACATGGGCCTCTATCACGGGTTCATCAAATGAGAAATGTTTAGCCGGACGACCCGCACCTCGCCCGGCGGAATGGTGAGTCGAATATCCGCTGCATCGAGCAGTTCGTCACCGTCGGGCGTGCAGAGGCAAGCCGTGCGCACGCGCCCGGGGCCGGTGTAGCGGATCTTCGCCATTTCGGGAACGCCGTCAATTCGCGGCGGTTCGTTGTAGATTTTCGTGATGCCTTCGTTGTTCACCAACGTGACAATCCAACCATCCGCCGTCCGGTTGTAAAGCGATTCGAGGCGGCCAGAAACATGGAGCGGCACGAGTTCATCGCGCACTTGTGTGAGCAGCTTCGCCAGAACGCCGCCGCCAACTGATCCGTCTTCCCGATAAACCACCACCGCGCCACGTCCGAGCCGAACCCGGGCGCAGCCAGAGCCGGTCGCGCTCAACATGGCCGGCTTGAGCTTCAAGGCGCGGGCCATGGCGGTGCGTTTCGCATCGCCTTCGCTCAGCAACAGTGTTCCACCTTCGCGCACATACTTGCGGAGGCGTTCGGCGAGAGGAACCTCCTGCGTCACCTCGCCGGCCAGGAGCAGCACCGGGTAGGACGCGAGGATGGCGTCGGGCGCGTTGTTGAGCAGCACATCGAGGATGTCGCCAAAGGGCGACGCGACGAGGTAGCCCTTTTCATTGCGCTTGGCCTGCACGTCGAGGCTGTCGGGGAAAAAGGCCTCCCAGAGGTTCAGGATGCGCTGGTCACCCGGCGCATAAGGAAAGGCATTCCAAGCGAGCTTTTCGCCGAAGCCGGGATAGATCCCGTGCAGCGGATCAATCAACAAACCAACGGGCGTGTAGGGAATACCACGGTCGGCGTAACGTTTCGTGAACGCGTAAAACCGCGCGCCTTCTTCGCCCAGCCGCGAGAGCGGCAGCGTGCCATCGGGGCCGGGCGACTGGCTGCGGAAGAAATTGAGCCAGCCTCCTTCCGCGACGACCACATCGGCTCCAGCCATGTAAGCGACGTAATAGGTCCGCCGGTGCAAACTCAAGGAATGGCCCCGATCGGGGCCGGAGTATTCGCCCCAGGTTTTCCGGGGATCCTCGTCATACATGGAGGGGCCGTACCAGGACGAGAAATCCAAGAGCCACGGTTTGCCGTACTGCCGGGCGGCGCCGCGGGTGAACGCAATGTGCGCCTGCGTGCTGTTGATGTTCTCGCCCACCTCGCTGCCCACGATGTCCGCCCTCCATTCGCAGGCGTAGTGCTGATAGCAGTAGTGGCCGTTGATCGATCTGAACAGCCGGAGCTCCTCCGGCTTGGCCTTGGCCCGGGCATCGGCAGCCAGCCGGTTGAAGTACGCCTTGACCACTTCGGCGGCTTCGGCGCGCGTGCGCGGCGGTTGCGGATAACCACCGTAATGTTTGTAGCCGGCGCCGTCGAGGGCGCCGTTCTTCAGGTGATGAAACGAGTAGCCCCACTCGGCCACGCCGTAGCTGGCCAGACCCGCGTCCGCAATGGGCCGTTGCTTGAGCGTGGCGATGTGGACCGGACTGTCGTCCCCACCGCCCAGCGTGAACCAGAATGGTTTTCTCTGAACCGGACGGTTGCGCCAAGGGCCGGCAGCGAGTTTGTCGTAGGAAGGAACTGCGGTGCTGGCAGTGATGCGGTCTTCCGCCGCACCAGCCAAAGCAACGGGACACAACGCCAGGCTGACGACGGCCATAGCCAAAATCATTATGAAGTTTCCACCGACGGCGACTGTGGACCGGCGACTTACTTTCTCATTGGCTGCATTCATTGAGCTTGGTGAAAGCAATAAGGATTTGGCTGGGGGAAGTCACATGGAAACCGCTTCCGCTTGCAAACGGCCCGCATGTAGCAGCCGTCGTAAGGAGGCTCTAACGCTCCCCAGCAGGAAGGAGTAACCTGGGTCTCATTTTCGAGTCTTTGCTCTCTTCGGCGCAGTCACGGCCAAAGCGGCCTCGTAACCACCTCCGAACGCAACTTTGGTAACGTCGCCAAACTTCATACGCCGTGGACCGGTCCACTCACCACTGGAGTTCAAATCTTCGATGGTAAATGTGCGCTCTGTCATCGAGACAAGTGGGCCGATAAAACAGACGTCAGGTTTCGTCTTCTCCGGGTGCAGGGTGATAAGCGGATAGTGCTCGGCAACGGACTTCAACAACTCAGGCAGTGAAGCGACGGAAATACCTTCCGGCGGCATCGGGCTCAGACGGAAATGCCTCACGGCTCGAACCTGCCAAAACTCTTGCTTGCTGAAAACTCGATAGTGACTGATGTCCTCCTTTCGGATCACGGTGTAACCATTGAGGCGGAATGTGTCCATATCGAGCGTGTGGAACAAGACGAGAGAATCGGAGAAGTCGACAATGAAACCAGTGGTCCTGCCAGCATCCTTGAGACGTCTCTTGACCTCAAATAGATGTCTCATCTTGGCCTTCTTGAATATTGAATTGAACGAGACACTCATGTTTCGGGCTCTACATACCCCATCGCCCCTAAACCTGTCGAGCCGCAAACTCTCCCGCCGTTGCAGATTAAGTGCATGGCAGCAACCGCCGGGATTCTGCACCACGGCCTAGTGTATGGACGAGTAATCCGTAATCGAAATGAACGGCGCTCCGAGGGCGGCGTCAACGGCGGTCACCCAAAGCAAGACACAGGCGAGATGCCGCCGGAGCCGGCCGCGTCCCGTAGCGCAGATTGTTAATCTGCTGTACCGCCGAATGACATTCGGCAACGCCTGAGCCTTGCCAATGCCGCCAAAGTTTTCCCCGGTCCGCGGATTAACAATCCGCGACACAGCAGAGTGCCACTCTGCGCTACAGTTTCCGCGCGGACGATAATTCCCAGGCGCACTCGGGGTGTTTTTCATAACATGTCGCTCACGCGCAGCAAGGTTTCCTGAACGACCAGTTCCTCGTCCAGCGTCACGGACAATGCCCGTTCGCCACGCACCGCGGTGGCCAGCGCGGCAAAGTCGCCCTCGTAACGCCGGTAGGCGGGCAGCGGGACTTGCTGCAAACCTTTCGCATACGGCCCGGCGGCTTGGGCGAGATCGATGGTGATCCTTGGCGGTTCGATGGGTTGCAACACCGCCGTGCCGTTCGTGCCGAGCACTTCGAAGGAACGTTGCGGCGTGCGCACCGGCTGCAGCGCGGTGTTGATGAGCACGGCGGTGGCCCGTTCGTATTCCAGCACGGCCACGTTGTTTTCCTTGAACGAATCGTTGAAATTGCCGTGCCGGTGCAGGAACGGCGTGACGGTCTTGGGCTTGCCGAGCAGCCGCACCGTGGCATCCACGAGATGCGAGCCGAGTTCGAACATGGCCCCACCCGGGAACTCGCCCCATTCCGGACGGCGCGCGGGCGCGAGATTGTTGCTGATGAACCCGCGCACCATGAACACCTCGCCCAGCCAACCCGCGCGCACGGCTTCGATGATGGTTTGGAAACCTGGATGCGAGCGCCACATGTAACCGGTTTGCAGCAGCAACTTCTTCTCGCGGGCCAGCGCAATGATTGCTTGCAGGTCGGCCAGGCGGACCGTGGGCGGCTTCTCCAGATGAAGGTGTTTTCCGGCTTGGAGCGCGAGCAAGGCATGCGACGCATGATCGCGCACGTCCGATTCCACGGCCACGACCCGGGCGCGCTGGAAAAGCTCGTCCTGCGAAATGAGTTTCGCCCCCAGCTTGATGCACGTCGCTTTTCCGGCTTCGGAGGTTTCGGACACGCCGACGAACTCCCAGTCGGGCGAACTCATGGCGAGTTTGACTTTCTCGGCGCCATGCGAATGCGTCACGCCGAGAAAGCCGATGGGTATCCGCGGCTTGCCCGGGCCAGTATCGGCGGCCTTTAGTGAAAGCGGCGCCGCCGCCAACGCCGCACAACTGAGGCTGGTTTGTTGTAGGAATTTTCGTCGGTTCATAAATCGTGCTTGGGGTGGATATTCATCCAGTGATTGCTTGCCCGGTGCGGCTGAATCGCTTCGCGCCGCCGGCGGCGGTTTCGGGTTTCGCTCTGAGCTCGGCTCACTTCCCCTCGGCCGCCCATTGTTTCATGAGTGCGATGTTTTTCTCCACGCCCGGGTTGCCTGGGCCCACGTAAACCTTCATGTCGCTGTCGAACATGCGATCGGACTCGGGGCCGTGGTCGTTGGTTTCCTTCATCCAACAATCGAGGCGGGCCCGCAGGGCTGCCAGCGTCGGTGCGTGCGTGAGGTCGGCGGCGAGGTTCTGCACCTGCCACGGGTCCGCGGTCCATTCGTAAAGTTCTTCCGCCGGGCGCGTCGGGCTGAAGAGCAGCTTCTCCGAAAGCGCGTCGAGTTGGCTGACCGCGTGGAGCGAACGCAGCGTTTGCACGATGGACTTTCCATCCTTGTAGGCATTGGGCTGCAAGTGCGGCCGGTGCGGATGGAAATTCCGGATGTAGAGGAAGCGCTCAGTGCGCACGCTGCGCAGTCGTTCGACCGTCTCATCACAGCGATCCCGAGCGGCGAAGACCGCCGGGCGCGGCTGGTAATTCTTTGCGAACACATCCCTGGCTTGCATCGGCTTGGGAATGGGCAGACCGGCGGCCGCGAGCGAGATGGCCGCCATGTCAATGTGTTCGATCAAATCCCCGCGCACCTTGCCCTGCGGGATGCCCGGCCCGCGGGCCACGAACGGAATGTGCGTGCCTTCGTTGTAGAGGAACTGCTTGCCGCGGGCGTGGCTTATGCCGTGGTCGGTCATGAAAATGACCAGCGTGTTTGTAAGCAGGTCTTCGCGTTCCAGTCGCGCGATCACCTTGCCGACGTGTTCATCCGTGAACCGCACGGCATCCAGATACGCCGCCCAATCACGCAGCAAAACCGGGTCGCGCGGATAATACGGCGGCAGCGTGACCGCGGCGGGATCGGTGGCACCGCCGAGTTCCCGCGCCGCCCGCACGGAAAGTTTCTTCGCACTCTCGTCCTGACCGCCACGCAGTTTGCCGCCCGGCATTTGGATCTGCATGAAAAACGGTTGGCCAGCCTTGCGCCCCGCCCAGTCGTTGGCGTCGTACATCTTCGCGTCCCATTCGAAGTTGTAGTCGGTCTTGCCCAGCCCGGCGCCGCCCGCACCTGCCCGCAAACCGTCGCCGATGCAGGTGTAATATCCCGCCTGCTGGAACAAGACCGGCAGGGGCACGACGCCAGTTGGCAGGTGAATCTTCTCCACCCCACGCCCGCTGCGATGCTGGTGCGCCCCGATGCTGGTCTGGTACATGCCAGTGATGAGCGCCGAGCGGCAGGGCGAGCAGACCGGCGCGGTGACGAAGGCGTGGGTGAACTTCGTCCCTTCGCGCGCGAGCCGGTCCACATGCGGTGTCTGGATAAGCCGCTCGCCATAGCACGAGAAATTGGCGGACATGTCGTCCACCACGAACCAGAGGATATTGGGGCGTTCCGTGATCGGCGCGGTTTGGGCCGCGGCGACGGAAACGCTAATAGCAGCAAGGAGAAGGACCAGAGGTTTCATGGATCATCAGTTGGTCAGGCATCGCCGGATGAACTCGTTCGGCGCGATGGCTTGCGGTTTGTATCCGGCGGAGCTCAAGGCGGCGAAATGCGAATCATCGGTGATGACAAAGTCCGCTTCCGACGCGATGGCGCAGTCGGAGAATTTGTTATCATCAGGATCGGCGGTGATGACGTTGAAACGATATTGCGGTCCGATTTGACGGATGTTGTTGTGAAGCTGGCTGAGCAAATCAAGCAAGGTTGCGACATCCTGCCAGCGCTCGGGGCCGGAAAGCTTGGTGGTGACTTCCTCGTATTCGAGCAGGATTTCCGTGGATACCGCGAGGGTCAGGCGACCGTCCAGCAATGCGCGCAGGATGGAATGGTAAGGCTGATTACGACCGAAGATTTGCAGAAAGACGTTGGTGTCGAGGCAGACCGTCATGCGTAACGGTGTTTGGCCCGGAACTCCCGCACCAACTCGGCCACGCGCCGCAACTGGCCTGCCGCGTGATCCCTGTCAAACGCCTCGCTCAAACGATCCGCGCGCTCCTCGACTTCCAATTGCAGCATCACGCGATTGAGGAACGAGAGCTGTTCGCCGCTCATCCGCTCGATCTTCTCGTGCAGAAAGGGCTTAAGTTGCTCCGGTGGAACCGGACTGGCTGGCAAACCGCGCTTCATGGTGGAATTATCCCACGCGGCTTGAATGTGTCAACCCGTCCTCCGTGAGGAATTTGCGCTGGTGTAGGGCGTTAAACCAGAGATGTTCGGTGAGGTGTTTTATAGCGTGGAAGATTTAACCATGGATGGACGGACACAGATACACACGGGTTTTTGAGCGCAGCAAAGCGGAGACGCCGAGGAGCAGACGCGAGTTCCACGAATTCACGCAAAGTCAACGGTTCAGCAAAGTCGGCAAATCCATCCCGCCATAACGGAGGCGGAGTAACACCAAGTCTCCGCCTTTGATCTGGTAGAACAGAAGATAGTTCCTGAAATCAGGCACGCCGAAAGAGCGGATTCCAACCGGTTTCAAATCTTTCCGCAACCGACCCAGCTCCGGGTGCTGCATCAACAATTCAATCAACTCGCAAATCTGGTTCTCAAAGCGCACGGACAGATCACTTCCGGCGTTGTCCTGGAAATAAGCGACGAGTTCCGCAAAGTCTGCCTCGAAGACTGAACTAAAGACGAGCTTCATGCCGCCAGCGCGCGCGCCTTGCGGGCAATCGCCCGCAGGCGCTTCACACTGCCGGGGCGCATCTCGCTGGACAAAGCTTCATCCACCCACTTCTGATGCGTCCGGGAGACGAGCGCGTCTTCGATTTCAAAACTGCGCTCCAGCCGGATCAGCGCTTCCTGATCCACCGTGCGGAAATTATCACTCGCGCTGGCCGCCAACCGGGCGCGCAAGGTTTCAGAAGCAACTTTGACCTGGAGTGGCTTGCTCATGGCGAAAACCGTAGCGCATCCAACCGGCTTTTCAATGAAAACTCTGACGCAAGCTACTCTCGCCGCTGCGGTGTCTCGAACCAGAGATTTG
>JANOHH010000736.1:0-16104 GCA_031406395.1 Verrucomicrobiota bacterium
GGTCGGCCTGTTTGGCGAGCGACGGCAGCAGTTCACCAATCATTATGCCGTCCACGTTCGTGGCGAGGGGCTTGTCCAACGGCCCGCAATAATCATAACCGGCCGCGGGTTTCGGATCGAAAGTGTCCAGGTGACAGGGGCCGCCCCACATCCAGATTTGAATGACCGATTTGGCCTTGGTGGGACGGGTGGCAGCCAGCGCGTGCAGCCCCCAGCCATCGGCGAGCAACAAGCCGGCAGTGCCGAAGAGGCAACGGCGCATCGCTTCACGGCGGGATAATGGCAGACGACCCAAGCTGGAAATCACACGTGCTGAATCGCGCCTCAGTGACTGATCATCTGAACTTGAATCCGTATTCATATTTTGAATGGGCTTTTCGTTTTCGAATCAATGCCGATAGAGAAACTCCGGGCTGTTGATCAGGGCCCACACGAGATCCGCGGCGGCTTCCCGCCGGTTTGCCGGACGGGACGCGAAATGCGCAGTGACGATCTTCAGCTCGTCCTCCGACGGGAACCGCGAAAGCGTTGCGAGATAAAGTCCGCCGAACAGTTCGCGTGGATTCGTCTTGGCTTGCGCCAGATTCTGGACCGTCCGGCTTTGTTCGATCTTGCGCTGGATGTGACTCGAATTCAGGAGGTGCAAACTCTGGCCGGCGGTGGGGCGATTGTTGCGCTCGGATTCCATGCCGGTGTCGCGCGAAGGGCGTCCGAACATTTCCAGGAATGAACTTGAGATGCTGCCGTCCGGCAACGCAATCGAGCGCTGCGCTTCGGGAATGAAAGTGAACGGCTCCGGAATGGCGCTCGTATATTTCTCTGTGGAGCCGGTGACCTGACACAGTGCGTCGATCAACACTTCCGCGTCCAACCGGCGCACGGGATAGAAGGCAAAATAGCTCGCGCCTTGGGGATCTTCCGTCTTGGGGCAGGAGGAGAGCTGGTACGTTTGTGAATTCAGGATCAGCCGGTAGAGGTGCTTCAAGTCGTAGTGCGCCGAAACCAGCTCTGTTTCCAGAAAAGCCAGCAACTCCGGATGGCTGGGGGGATTGTCGGGTCGAAGGTCGTCCGGCTCCTGCACAATCCCGCGTCCCAACAGCCAGAACCAAACGCGATTGGCGATGTTGCGGGTGAACCAGGGATTTTTTGCCTCAATCAGCCAGTCGGCGAAAACTTCCCGCGGATCTTGGTCCGGGGACAATCGAATTTGTGTTCCGTCGGGGAACATCGCCGCCGCTGCGTTCGTTTTGGCGGGATCAAAGAAAACGATTTCCTCCTTCCACTCCGCTGTGGTTTTGGCGCCGACCTGTGAGAAGAAAGCGGCCATGCCCGACAACTGGTTGGTCGGCCATTTGTCTGCCCGCGAGCCCATGAACGTCAGCGACACGGTTTGCGCGATGCCGGGCGGCGTCTTGTTTTGCATCGCGCGGTAAAAGTTGACCGGCGGCTCGCGAAAATTGCTGCCACTCGCCGTGAGCAACTCACGCGCGAATTGATCATAGGGTTGGTTCTCCCCGATGGACGTCCGAATCCAGCGGTGATAAGCCTGCGCTGCGTTGGGCCAGAGGTTGATGGGAAACTCCGCCTTGACCCGGAGCAGATCGCTCCACTTCATCGCCCAATAATCCGCAAATTCCTCGCGGACCAGCAGACGGTCAACGAGCGCGACCCGCTTGCTCGGGTCGCGGCTCAGTAGAAAATCGCTGGCTTCCTTCGGGGTGGGGAGCGTGCCGATGGCGTCCAAGTAGGCTCGCCGGACAAAGACGGCGTCCGAGCAGATTTGCGCCGGCTGGACCATTAACCGCTCCAGCTTGGCGAGAACCAGCTTGTCAATTTCGCCTTCGGGTTTGAACTCCGTCTGACCAAAAAACGGGCTTTCGGCGGCCACAGCCAAAATTTTATCCGGGTGGTCGGTCATCAGTCCGACCACCGCCACGAACACGAATAATCGCAATGCTTTTCCCCGCATAGGAAACCCCGAGTACGAACCTTGCACCTCGCCGGTGCGCTTTTGCAGTGGTCGGCGTTGGCACTCCATTACTATGTACGACGCGCGCCCCAATCGGCCGGTTACATATTAGTGCATTTTTCTTTAACCAAGCCCAGGCTTTTCACTTCTAATGGCTGCCGATCGGTCTGGTTGGTGGGAAACGCGGCGCTATTGCTGCGGTATGGCCGCAGCAACACCTTGCCCCAGGTTGGTGGAGTTCGTCGCGCGGCGACGAACCCGCCCGCGCCGCGCGGGCGGAACGTGCGAGCGGCGCCCCGTGCGCTTGCGCCGCTCTACGCGCCGCGGGTCGTCGCCGCGCGACAACCCTACCTTCGTAGCCGTTCCTCCGCCTGCCGTACGCTGCAACTTTTCCCGGCTTGCATCGTTGGCTTTTCCCCGGTATGCACGGCGCATGGACTCCCTAGAAGCACATGTGGCGCTCAATCTTATCGAAGGCGTCGGCCCAGTACGCGCGCGGTCGTTGCTGGAACATTTCGGAGAAGCCCCCGCCATCCTCGGCGCTTCGAAGCACCAATTGATGCAGGCGCGCGGCATCGGGGACGACACCGCGGCGGCCATCGCGGGTTGGGAAAAAACTGTGGACCTTGCCAGCGAACTCAAGCGCATTCAGGATTTCGGCTGCCATGTCCTGATCCAAAGCGACGCGACGTATCCCGAATCCCTGCGCCAGATTTACGATCCGCCACTGGTGCTGTATGTGAAGGGCGCGTTGACGGCGAAGGACAAGAACGGGGTAGCCATGGTCGGCTCGCGGCAGACAACCCATTACGGCATCGAGACGGCGCGCAAACTGGCGTATCAACTGGCCTATATCGGCGTCACCGTGGTGAGCGGCGGGGCGCGCGGGATTGACACGGCGGCGCATCAGGGCGCGTTGAGCGCGAAAGGCCGGACGGTCTGTGTGCTGGGCACCGGCATCAACATCGTGTTCCCGCCGGAGAACGCGGAATTGTTCGAACGTATTGCCGCCAACGGTGCGGTGATGACGCAGTTCCCCTTCAATCGCAATGGCGACCGCCAATCCTTCGCCATCCGCAACCGCATCGTCGCCGGCATGACGCTGGGCACCGTGGTCGTCGAGGCCAACCTCACCAGTGGCGCGCTCATTACCGCCAACTTCGCGACGGAGTACGGCCGGCAGGTCTTCGCTGTGCCAGGCCGGATTGATTCGCCACGCAGCAAAGGCTGTCATGACCTGATCAAGAAAGGCGCGAAATTGTGCGAAGGCGCGGAGGACATCCTGAGCGAGTTTGAATATCTGTTCCCCGGGAGCAACCGTCCGCCGTCGGCCGGCGAAACCGGGGTGTTGCCCGCCCTCGAACTTTCCGAGACCGAACAAAAAGTTTACGACGCGCTCAAGGCTGATGATGAAACCACGATTGATGAAGTCATCCGGGCCAGCGGCCTGCCGAGTTCGACGGTGAGCGTGGCGCTGTTGAGTCTGGAAATGAAACGCGTGGTGCGGCAATTGCCCGGCAAGCTTTTCGTGCGGAATCGTTGATAAATAGCGGCGGCGACCGGCCCGCAGGGTAGGGGCGTCGTGCCTTCAGCCGAAGGCCAGGCTTCCGTTTGGAGTCCCGACTTGAGGCGGCTCTGTGACTGCCCCCCACCCGGCCGCGTAAACGCGGGACTCCAAACGATCCCTACACACCCGGTACCCAGTCCTTTCCTCGTTGACCCACGGAAGTTGCCGGTTATCATGCGCTGTCGTTTTTTAACCTAAACTGAAACCGAAATCGAAACTGAAATTATGGCTGTGAAAGTTGCAATCAATGGGTTTGGCCGCATTGGCCGTCTGGTCTTCCGGGCGCTGGTCGAACAAGGCTTGGTGGGTAAAGACATCGAAGTCGTCGCGGTCGGCGATATCGTTCCCGCCGACAATCTGGCGTACCTCGTCAAATACGACTCCACCCAGGGTCGTTTTGCCGGCACGGTCAGCTCCAAGAAATCCGCTGCGGACAAGGCGGAAGACGATGTGCTCGTCGTCAACGGCAAGGACATCCTCGTCGTCAGCGCCCGCACGCCGGCCGAACTGCCATGGAAAGCCCTCGGCGTGGATATCGTCATCGAATCCACCGGTCTCTTCACCGACGCCGACAAGACCAATCCTAAATCCGCCTACGGCCACATCACCGCCGGAGCGAAAAAGGTCATCATTTCCGCTCCCGCCAAGAACGAGGACATCACGGTTGTCATGGGCGTGAACGACGAGAAATATGACGGCACGAAGCACCACGTCGTTTCCAATGCGAGCTGCACCACGAACTGCCTTGCGCCGGTCGTGCACGTGTTGCTCAAGGAAGGTTTCGGTATTGAGGAAGGTCTGATGACCACCATTCATGCCTACACTGCCACGCAGAAAACCGTGGACGGCCCGAGCAAGAAGGATTGGAAAGGCGGCCGCACCGCCGCACAGAACATCATCCCATCCACGACCGGCGCGGCCAAAGCCGTCGCGCTCGTCTGTCCCGAAGTGAAGGGCAAGCTCACCGGCATGGCGTTTCGCGTGCCGACGCCGACCGTCTCCTGCGTGGACCTCACCGTCAGGACCGTGAAGGACACCAGCTACGCGGAAATTTCCGCGGCGATGAAGAAGGCCAGCGAGACCTATCTCAAAGGCATCCTTGAATGGACTTCCGACGAAGTGGTCAGCACGGATTTCATCCACTGCAAATCGTCCTCCATCTTCGACGCCGGTTCAGGCATCGAACTGAACAAGCGCTTCTTCAAGCTCGTCAGCTGGTATGACAACGAGTGGGGTTACAGCAACCGCGTGGGCGACTTGATCAAGCTCATGCTCCAGAAGGGTCTGTAAGCCTTAGGCAAGAATTCATGAACGGCGATCCGGCAACGGGTCGCCGTTTTTTTGGCAGGCGCGCCACTCAATTCTCGCCGGGCTTCAACTGCGAAGGTTGCCCGCGCGGAGGGATGCGACCTGTCCGCTACTGGATTCTAGCGAGTTCCACCGCCAGACCGGCCAAACCGCTTTCGAGCGTTTGCCGCAGTCTGTCGAGCGCCACGTTGGCTGGAACTGAAATTTTCGCCCGTGCCTGGAACAACGCTTCGCCGGACATCGGCGCGCTGACACATTCGGTTGCCAGTTCCTCCACGTTGATGCCCAGAGCGCTCAACGCCCGCGTGATTTCCCGCACAATGCCCGGTCGGTCCTGCCCGACGACATCCAGCGCGATCAACGATGCTGGCGACGTGCTCTGAACCGGTTCATCGCTGCGCACCACAATCGTGAGCCCCGCAAGCTTCCCGAGCGCGGCTTCCAACGCCGGCCGTTGCGCCGTCGGCACGGCAATGCGAACGATGCCGGCAAATTCGCCGCCGAGCCGGCACATCCGGCTTTCCAGCCAGTTGCCGCCGTGCTCGGTGACGAGGCTTGCCACAGATTCGACCAGCCCAGTGCGATCCGGGCCGATGACCGTCATCACGAGAGTTGTTTGCATGGGCAAAGTGTTGCGATTGGCCACGCGGATGACAAGTGAAGTTCTGTTGCGGTCTTATTCATGATCTTGCGCTTAATCTTAATCTGCCCGATCCGGAGGATTTAAGATTATGATTACGATCAGGAGCAAGAACTCTTCTGATGACCACGTCGCTTGAACCTTTCTGGCCTCATCCTGGAATGATTGCTACCCTTCAACCGATGGAACTGCGGGAATTTGCCGAGCGCGTTTTGTTCGCCACATCGCTGGAGGAAAAACTCCAGTCGCCCGCCGTCATGACGGACGAGCGCCCCGGTTCGGCCATCGCTACGCCCGCCGCGCCCGGACGCCCGCGCGATTTGCACTTCAAACCCACCGGCACGGCGCGCGGCGAATTTCCCGGGGCCCGCCAGCTCGAGCAAAACCAGGAGCGCGGGCGGCTGCTGCATTTTTTTGCCAATCACGAGTTGCTGGCTACGGAACTGATGGCGCTCGTGCTATTGAAGTTTCCCGAGGCGCCGACCGCTTTCCGCAAGGGCGTATTCGAAACGCTCAAGGACGAACAGGAACACACGCGCCTCTACATGGAACGGATGCAGTCGTGCGGCATCACGTTCGGATCAATCCCGGTGAGCGGCTATTTCTGGCGAGCAGTGTCCGACATGGAGAGCCCAATGGATTACGTGGCGGGCTTAAGCTTGACCTTCGAACAAGCGAACCTGGATTTTGCCCGCCACTTCTCCACGTGCTTCGAGGCGGTCGGCGATGCCGATTCCGCGCGGCTGTTGCAAAAAATTTATCGCGACGAAATTGGCCACGTCGCCTATGGCCTGAAATGGTTTCGCCGGTGGAAGAAGACAAGCGAGAGCGATTGGGACGCGTTTTGTCGCCAGTTGAAATTCCCCTTATCGCCGGCGCGGGCCAAGGGTTTCGCCATCAATGTTGAGGGACGGCGCGCGGCTGGGCTACCGCTAGATTTCATCGAACAATTGAACGTTTTCGCACAATCGAAAGGCCGCACCCCGACCGTGTTGGTGTTCAATCCCCTAGCCGAAGCACGGATTGCCGGGGGCAAAGGCTTCTCCCCGACGAAGCATCAGGCCCAACTCGCCCGCGATCTCACGAACCTGCCGCAGTTTCTCGGCCGTCAGGACGACATCGTTTTGGTGGAACAAAAGCCTTCGGTGCATTTCCTGAGCGGCTTGAAGCAAGCGGGCTTCGCGCTGCCGGAGTTCGTGGAACTGAAGCAAGCCGTCAGTCGCCTTGCGGACGCCCTCTCCACATCGGATGGGGTCGGGGACGGGGCGAGGGGAATTCGCAGTCTCGCTCAACGCAAATTGGGCCGCATGCGCCCATGGGCTTGGGGGCCGGACAGCGTGGAAATGCTTCAACCCTTTTTCGCCAGGCTGACCGGCGAACAACGCACTGCGAGCGGGAGTTTCAATCCTGAAATCGCGCAGCTTTACTCGAAGGCGTGGAGCGCGGTGTTGCTGCGGAGTTTTCTTCACCGAAGTAGGGAGGGTAGTCCTCGGCCTGCCGACCGATGCGCACGGGGTGACGCGCCCTATTCGTCATCGGATTCAAGTTGGCTTTGCACCGAACTCGAAGTCGGCGTGGCGGTGGACACGTTCGAGAGCGCGCTCGAAGCCATCGCGGCCATTCGGCGGCGGGGCCATCACCCGGTTGTGATCAAGCAAGCGCTGGGTCTCGCGGGCGGCAACGCCATTCGGCTGTTCGAACCCGAGCTTTTGGAATCGCATCGGCGTTGGATCGCGAAAGCCGTCGCGACCGGGCGGCAGCTCGTGGTCGAACCGTGGCTCGAGCGGGTGCAGGATTTTTCCGTGCAATTGGAGATGGCACCGGAAGGATTGAAACTGTGCGGCTACACCGGCCTGGTCACCGACAGCAAAGGCCAGTTTCAAAGCAACTGGGCCGCGCCCAAGTTCGAGCGACGCCTGCCGCCGAGCGTGATTGAACTTTTCCAGGAGCCGTCCGACATCGCCACCCGGCTGCACGCACTTTACGCGGACATCTTTGTTTTGCTCGAAGTCGAGTTGCGGCGCGTGGGCTTCGCTGGCCCGGTGGGCATTGATGCATTTGTATATCGAACCGGGGCGGGTGAATTCCGACTCAAGCCGATTGTAGAAATCAACCCGCGCTACACGATGGGCCGGTTGACGGTGGAATTGATGAAACAGGTTGCGCCCGGCAGTCATGGTTATTTTCGGCTGGTCAGTCGCAAGCAAGCGCAGGCGGAAGGCGGCGAAGATTTCGTGGCGTATGCCCAGTGGTTGACCAGTAAGTTCCCACTCCGCCTCGAAGGCGAGCCGGTGTGGAGAATTCGCGAAGGGGTACTTTGCCTGAACGATCCGGCGCAGGCGCAGGTGGTGCTGGCCACCTTTCAGGTCAGCCAGACACCCTTGAAATGGTCCGGGACACAAATGGTTGGCGCTTACGGATGAGTTTGAGCGTTTGGGCCAGGAAGCTAACGACACCGGGCCGGGGCAGGGGAATAAAAACGCTTGGCACTCGGGTGGGGTTTGTTGGATGATCCGCCCATGAAAACTTGTGCGGCTAGCCGAACCGGCACCCATCCGAAGTCATCCGGGAGAAAATCCGGGGCGGCGACGGGCAAAATTCATCCCGTCGTTATTTATCCCTACCGCCAGCCCAAGGATGGCGCGGACTTGGAGCATCTTTACGAATTGATCGCCCGGCTGGATCAGGAAAAGGATGTTTACGCGCGGCCCATCACCGTGATTGACCGCAAGACGCATTACGCGAACGAAGGGAACAAGATGTATCTGGAGTTCCGGAAAAAAACCGTCGCCCACTACTCGGACATTTTGGATGCGTGGTGCGTGGACACGTGTCAGATGTGGTACTCCGGACTGGGCCAGGCCTTTGAACGTGGCGGGCCGGGCGATGTTTATTGGTTGATTCCCGGCGATTTCAATTACAGCACGCCGGTGGGTCGCGAGGTGCTGGGCCGGTTGCATGATCTCCCGGAAATCTGCGTGGAACTGCAACAGGACCTGTGCATCGGCGAGATTGCGACCGATCACAACAACTCCAAGCAACAGATTGATACCTACGGGACGTTTGCCCTGCTTTACAACTGGTTTCCGGTCGAGGCGCAGGCCATCCGTGAGTACACGGAACGGCCGCGCTCCGAGTTTTTCGCCGTGCGCCACGAATTTCTACGTGAAGTTTTGCGGCATCGCTGGTATGCCTATGAACAGACCGTGGTGATGCTCTTGCAGGCGGTGTTCGACAAAAATCGGATCAGCCGTTTTCTGGTGGGGAATATCTCCGACCTGCCGGAAGGGCGCGAATCCCTGGCCTCGGCGATGCAGCAGGTGGAGCGCACCGAGCGCGTCCTCAAATCGGTTTGGCGCCAGCATCACCACCCGAAGGCTGGCTGGACGGAAGAGTATCGCCGCCTGGAATTACAATCGGAGCAGGTCCGCCGGGCCGCGCTCGTCATTTTACAAAATCTTTTGGGCTAACTGCCTGTCGTCCATTTATGAGCCTCAATCGTTATGGTGCCCAGCATAGTACGCGGGCCGTGAATTTCATCTGCCACGCGCCCCAAGCGCAAACTGTCAGCCTCGTCGGCGATTTCAATCAGTGGAAGCGGTCGGCGAATCCCATGCAACAGATGCCGGACAAGGCCTGGATGATCCGGGTGGATCTCAAGCACGGCCATCACCGCTACGCCTTTCTGGTGGATGGTCAACAACTGGTCTTGGACCCGCAGGCGATGGGCATTACGCGCAACGACCAGAACGAACGCGTTTCGCTGGTCGCCGTGAGCTGACGCGGACTCACCCCAATTGGCCCCCGCACACGCAACCGGGGCAGACTTTAGCCGCCGCCTCAGGTCGGCTAATCCAAAGTTGACGGGTTCGATCCGGCGCTCAGCTCAGAACAGATTGTTCACCAGGATGCCGAGGACGCTCAACGGGCCCTGGTCTTCCAAGCCTTCGGTGGCCTTGTCCACTTTTTGCAAAGTGAGCTTGGCGTTCTTGTAGAATTCCTGGTCGTTGATGAGTTTGCCGACGGTGCCCTGGCCGCTATTCATCTTCTGAAGAATTTCCTTGAGACTGGTCATGGAGGCCGTGGTTTCGGCGTACAGCTTTTCATCCTTCACCATTTTGCCCAGCGAGCCTTCACCCGCGTTCACGCCGTCAATGATTTTGCGGGCGTCGCCGATAGCGAGTTTGATCTGGTCCGTGGTGGATTGCAGGCTGGCCACGGTCGCCAGGGCGGAGTTGTAGAGCGCTTCGTCATAAATCAGTTTTCCAAAGGTGCCCTTGCCCTCGGCGATCTGGCCGGACATGGCCCGGAGATTGGCAATGGTCGCGGTGAGGGGAGCGTTGTTCTGTTTGATGAAATCGGTGAGGGGGCCGAAGAGATTCTCAATCTTGTCGCCGGTAAAACTCTTGGTCAGATTTTCCACGCCCGTGGCGACATTGTCGAGCTTCTGCATGATGACGCTGAGATCGGGTTGCTCGACAGTTTGAAGGATGCTGTTGGGGGTGGCCGGTCGGCCGGCCGGCGTGCCGAAATCCAGTGCGACAAAACTCTGGCCCATCAAGCCGGCAAACTTGATCGTGGCGGTCGTATCGGTCTTCACCGGCGTGGTGGCGCGGAGGCTCATCGTGACGCGGACCTTGCCGTCGGCGAGCTCAATCTTCTCCACCTTGCCGACTTCGACGCCGGCCATCTTGACGCGATCACCCAGCCTCAACTCTTGGGCAGTCTTGAACAGGGCGTGAACCTGCAGGCCGCGCTGGAATTTTTCGAAG
Organism: Verrucomicrobiota bacterium; assembly: GCA_031406395.1. Lineage (GTDB taxonomy): Bacteria > Verrucomicrobiota > Verrucomicrobiia > Limisphaerales > JADLHS01 > JADLHS01. The sequence goes on from JANOHH010000736.1 coordinate 10,257, forward strand.
CCGCCCAAAATGTACATGATGATGAAGGCGGCCAAGACGATGAAGGCCACGAACAGGCCAAGGCGGGTTTCAAGGGTGTTTTTCATAGGCTGGTTTTATCGCGGTGGAAGTCGGCATGGAGAAAATCACGGATGATCGGATGATGGCTGCGCCGGACCTCTTCCGGCGAGCCGACGGCGAGGATTTCGCCCTCAGAAATCACGGCGATGCGATGGGCGATGCCGAAAGCGAGGTCGCGGTCATGTGACACGACCAGCGAGGTGACGCCGATGCGCTGGTTGAGCGCGAGGATTTCCTCGCCGATGACCACCGCAGAAATCGGGTCCAGTTCGCTGGTCGGTTCATCGTAGAGAATCAACTGCGGTTCGATGACGAGGGCGCGGGCCATGGCGACGCGCTTTTTCATGCCGCCGGAAAGTTCGTTGGGAAATTTCTCCTCGGTGCCCTTCAACCCGACCACCGTCAGTTTTTCAGAGACGATGCGCGCGATTTCAGCCGGCGGCTGGAGCCGATGTTCGCTCAGGTACAGGCCGACATTTTCGCCAACGGTAAGCGAATTGAACAGGGCGCCGGACTGGAAAACCATGGCCATGCGGAATTTGTCCATCACGCCGGAAGCTTGGATGGACTCGCCGCCGACCAGAATCTCTCCGGCATCGGGCGCTTCGAGGCCGATGATGTGCCGGAGCAAAACACTTTTGCCGCTGCCGCTCGGCCCCATGAGCACAAAGATTTCGCCGGACCGCACGTCGAGATCAATGCCCTTGAGGACTTCTTGTTTGCCGAAACTGCGGCGAAGTCCGCGCACCTGCACGCTGACGCCATGATGGTTGTTTTGCGGAGGGTTCACCAGTCGAGCAGGATGCGCGTGAGGACGAAGTTGAAGATCACAATCAACACGATGGAGTTGACCACGGCCTTGGTGACGGACCGCCCGATGCCGCGCGGACCGCCACGCGTAATGAGGCCTTGATGGCAGGAAACGACTCCAACAATCCAGGCGAAGCAAAAACTCTTGACCACGCCATTGGCAACATCCTTCACTTCCACCACGTCTTTCATGGTCGTAAAGAACGACTGGATAGGGATATCAATCTGACTCGTAACCGCCGCTACGACCGCGCCGCCGAGCCAGCCGACCAAAATGGCAAAGGTGACGAGCATCGGTAACGCGACCGCCAGGGCGACGAGGCGCGGCAGAACCAGATAGTTGATCGGGTCAATATTCATCGTGCGCAAGGCATCGATTTCCTGATAGACGCGCATCGACCCGATTTCCGCAGCCATCGCCGAACCAACCCGGCCCGCCACGAGGATGGCCATCATGGTCGGCGCCAGCTCTTTCGCCATCGCAATCCCCACCAAGCCGCCGACGGCGTTGTGCAATCCACGCTCGACGAGGAGCGGGCCCCCGAGCAACGAGATCACCCCGCCGAGGAAAAATGACAGCACGCAAATCATCAACAGACTGGCGTTGCCAATCTCGTAGAACTGCTCAAAAATTTTGGCGCGCTGTCGCCAGACGAGGGGCAACGCGCACAACGTTCTCCAAAAAAGGAGCACCATTTCACCGATGTTCTGAAACATGATCGGGGGGACTCAGGGATTTCTTTTGCGGGAGGTAAAATAACCGCCAGCGTTTGGTTTCCGCGCTGGATTCATACTGGATAAGCCCAAAGAGGAGCGAGCTTTTTCTAGTCGTGGGCGAAGTATCGCGCCGGTAAAGATTCCAAAGCAACGACTGGCTGGCGGCACCGGTCGCGGCATTGTTCTCCGCCCGCCACACGGACCACAGCGGCGAGTAGTTGCGCTCAATGCTCTTGCTCGCAGGCAACAACGGCTCAAGCGGAGCGAGAATTTGCAGTCGGACGTTGCCATTGTAGTCGCGCTGACGGGTGAAGAATGGCCACACCTCCGTGCGGGTCCTAAAATTGCCAGTCTCCGAACTCTTCGCGAACGTGTGCGAGTAGAGGAAAAACAGGATGCGCGTGCGGCCATAGTCGAGGGGCGGGGCGTGAATGCCTTTGAATTTGTAGAGCGGCCAAAGATAGAAATTGCTGTCCAGTCGGCTCTCCGGCGTATCGGTATGAACCAGGCTGAAGAAGGGCCAGACGCGGTTGGCCGTTTTGCCCTCGCCGCGGGTGAATACAATGAACGGCCACGGGGCCCCCACCTCGTGGTACTTGCGAGTGCGATCATCGGTAATCGTCACTCCGATCGGGGTCAAATAGCTTGTCGAGTCGCGCATCGGCGAACGCAGCCGGCTGTAAAATGGCAGCACCACCAGTTGGTCCTCCGCGTTGGTGGTACCGATTTCGCGGCGCTGGTCGAAGTAGAACGGCCAGAGGGCGAAGCGTTTGTCATAGCCGGGCGTGGTTTCCAGGTCGCCCCAAACATTCGTCTTGGTGGTGATTTCTTTTTGCTCGCGGCCCAGCAACGGCCAAAGCTGCCAGCCTTTCATCCCATCGCCGTAGCGCAGGTGGAAAAAGGGGTAAACGTAGTTGTAGGTCGTAAAGTCCCCCCGGCGGGCGTCGAGAAACTGCCGCCGCAGATTCTCGTTGGGATCCAGCGGCAGTGGGCTGGCGGAAGGTCGGCGGACGGTCTTTACGTACAGTGGCCAGAGCAGAAAATCAATCTCGCTGCGAAAAATGCGTTTTTTGAGATGACCGTAAATCGGAAAGAGCGCGGTGTAGTTCAGGTTGGTGTCCGGGGAGCGCTGCTTCATGTACAACGGAAAAATATTGAACTGTCGCCGCGGAACCTCGTCCTGATCTTGACCGCCGGTAAAGTTCAGCAATTGGCCGAGGTGCCAACGGTATTCGCGGCCATAGCGGTCAAAACTCAAGAGGGGATAGAAAAAATCATACTCTTCGGAGTCTGTATCCGGGCGGACGACGTGCGAAAAAATGGGCGGAAACGCCAGGGTTTTTTCCGATTCGGTTTCCTGCTGGTAGAACAGCGGACCCAGCGCCTCGGTGCGCTCACCCGCTTCCAGAGTCAGTTGGTGGCGGGAGAAGAGAAAGCCGGCATCCACATCTTCATTGGCGCAAACCCCGAGGACGGAGCCGAGCGTCAGCCAGCAAAACACAAAGGCCCGCAGGCCCGTCCCCTTGCCTATCAATAACGATACCGCCCGGACGAATTCGCCGGCCGCACGCCAAAAGCTTGGTGATTGACTTTGAGTTCGAATCATCTAAAATTTTCCACGCGCCTGAGCTTCATGTCTCGGCGTGAGGTTTTTACCTCGGTTCCTCCCGGCCCAGTGTCGATCATGCATTGTCGGCACTGGGTCGGTTTTTTTTCTGACTTCGATTTTGCATCAATAAATTCAGCAAGGCCGGCAGAAAGGTCAGCCCTGCAAACATGCAGGTCGCCACGCCCGTTGCCATCACATACCCGAGACTCTCAATCCCGCGATGCTTGGCCAGCGCGAGACTACCAAAGCCCGCAATGGTTGTCAGACCGGAAACCAACACGGCTTTCCCGGTACTTTTGGCGAGGATGCTCGGCGTCTGTTCCTCGGCGAAACGATTCAAGATGTGGATGCCATTCGTCACCCCGATGCCAATGATGAGTGGCAGCATCATGATGTTCGCCGGGTTCAATGGAATGTTGAACCAGCCCATGATGCCGCCCAGCCAGAGGGAGCCGATCGCCACCGGCAGGAGCGCGAGAATCACCGAGCCAATACTGCGGAAGTGAATCAACACCAGAATGGCGATTGCGATCAGAGAATACAGCGCCGCTTCCTCGTAGCTGCGCTTGAGCAGGGTCGTATATTCCAGCAGCTGCACTGGCGTGCCGGTCACGTTTGGATCAATCGTCCGCACCTGACGGACAAATTCTTCCTGGGGCCCGCGCTGCCAGACATTTTCCCTGGGATAAACCTGGAGTAACTGTTTTCCGTGGATGCCGACGAAGCGATCCCGCAAGGCCGACGGCAAGTCCTCCACGCGCAGCTTCTCCCGATTGTCCTGCTGTTGCAGGGCTTCGAACGTGGAGCGCAGATCATCGAACAGCGCCCGCTGATAGTTGCCAAGCTGGGTGGCGACCACCGGCTGATCCGCCAAACTGCCGCGCAACATCTCTTTGCGGAAAATCTCGATGGCCTGATACAGGGTAGTCAGCCGGGCCATCACTGCGGCATCCTCCTTCTGCGCCTCTTCCCGCGCCAGGCCGATGTAGCCATTTAAGGAATAAAGACTGCGACTCAACTCCAGAACGTTCACGGGTTGACGATCCGCATCGTCGAATCGCAAGCGTGCCAAATCCTTTTTCACCTCACCGATCAGCCGGAGCTTTTCTGCCTGATTCTCCGTGAGGAATTTGGCAATGGAATCCACGCCGGCCACCGCCGGCAGTTGTTTGATCCGCTGTTCCAACTCCACCGCCTGTGTCAAGGAATCCGTAACGACCGCCGCGAACAAAACCGTGCGGGCGGAAGCGTTGGTGTCGCCGTCCTTCCCGACTTCGGCCGTCGAATCAATAAGCTTCCTGGCAAACTCAACCGCCGGCAAACCCTCGCTCTGCATGTTGAGCAGGTTGTAGTCGAAATACACCTTTTGCATCTGCCACGCCGCTCCCGCACACAATACCACGGTCACGATAATCACGGTCACGGGCCGGCTCAGCCAGAGATTTTCGATGCGCTCGCGATGGTCCACCTTGCCGGCTAGCTCGTGATCCAGAACATTTTGGCGGCCGCGCAACAGCAGCACTGGCAGCAAAGTCAGCATCGGCACGAGACAGACGAGTAGGCCGCCGCCACAAATAATGCCCATCTCCTGAATGCCCTTGAAATCTGTGAACCCCATGGCCAGAAACGCGCCGGCGGTGGTAAAGGCGCCCGTGAAGATCCCCTGCCCTGTAAACACCAATGCCTTCGTCATCGCCTCAGCTTCGCTCTTGCCGATGTGCAATTCCTCCTCATAGCGCGTGACCAGATGCACGCCGAAGTCAATCGCCAGCCCGATCAGGATGGGCACAAACGTGACCGTCAGGATGTTCAGGTGCCCGACCACCGCGGTGGTAAAGGCCATGGTGTAGCCCAGTCCTACCACCAGACAAAACGTGGCCTTGAGCGGCCGCCCGGTTTCGTTGTAGCCGTAAATGAAAATCAGCGCGCAGATGATGAGTGATACGATGCTCGCGACCGTGGTGTCGCTTTGCGACTGCTTCATTTCGTCGTGGACCAAAACCGGTTCGCCGGTGAGCCCGACGTTGATTCCGGGCACCTCCGCCCGGGTTTCCTCGACCAACTGGCGCAGCCGCAAAACGGCGGCGCTGTTTAGTTCTTCCGTCACCGCCTGCGCCGTCACGAGATAAATCTGACCCTGCGCGAACGTGATATAAATGCTCCGCTCCGCCTCCGGGCCCGCAGCGAACAGAGCGAACACGCCCGGTGACGGAGGGCTGCCGCCACGCCGCAAACTCGCCGTGGCCTGCGTCACGATCCGTTCCAGCGCGGGAATGGCCCGGATGAGCGACTCCGTTTGCTCATTCCGTTCCCGTTTGGCCGTGCGGAACTGGGTATTGATCATGTCGAACAACGACACCAAATTGGTCGTGTGCGTGAAGGGATCAATGAACGGCAGGTAGTCGTTCAGCTTTTTGCGCAACTCGAGAAGGTCGGGCTCCGGCACGAACAACAGCGCCTTCGAGCCGAGCATCTTCAGGTCGCCCTTGTAAAAAACATCGGTGAACAGCGCGGTCTCACGCTCGAGCCGGACGCCCAATCGCTCCACAAACTGCCGGTTCTTCTCGAGGTCCTCGCTTTCCACGACCGCCACCAGGTCGTCCTGGGAGCCGAACTCGTCCTGAAAGGCCAGAAATTGCCGATGATAATGCT
>JANOHH010000783.1:0-1545 GCA_031406395.1 Verrucomicrobiota bacterium
GCCTGCGCTCCTATTTCGTGACCCAAGCGCGGCAGGGTGGGCTTTCTGACGCGGAGATCGCCATGCTGATCGGTGACAGGACCGGGCCGGCAATCATCGCGCACACCTACGGCGACGTCCGGCCCGATCATTTGCTTAAGCAGGCACAAAGAATTCGGCTGACTGTCCAAGCGCGTCACGGCGACGAAGGGCAAGGGAGTAGTAACAAACGTAGTAACACGTCGCCGGATGTTTCGATGGGTGGCAGCGCGGTTCTGGATGATGCGAGCACTACAGAAGATCGCTTGCCACAAGGGGTTGGAGGCGATACTTTGCGCCGCTGAGAAACATGGTGAAACGGCTTGGGCACTACTCTTAATCAATTGGTCGTGGGTACGAATCCCCCCCGGGGCACCAACGCTTTTTCGTTTTCTCGGTTTGTGCCGCGAATGCTTGCAACAGTACAAATTTTGAACAAAATCTGGCGTCCTTACTCGCTTTGTGTGAACGTCCAGTTTGGTTTCGCGAGAACGCGAAGGAATGACATTGGATTATGAGCAAGTCTGAAATTGTGCCGCGCAAAATTCTCGTGGTGGACGACGAGCCATACGTTTGCGATGCCGTCCGCATGATGCTGGCGTTCGACGGGCACCAGGTTGAAACCGCCGCCAGTGGCAAAGACGCCCTTGCGATCTTTAGTCCCGGCAAATACGACCTCGTCATCACCGACTATGCCATGCCGGCGATGAAGGGCGATGAGCTTGCTGCTGCCATCAAATCGCGTGCGCCCAATCAACCGGTCGTTCTTATCACCGCTTACGCCGAAATGCTCAAGTCGTCGGATAACCCACTCCCCGGTGTGGATTTTATCGTAAGCAAACCGTTTCTGCTCGAAAATCTCCGTGAAGCGGTTGAGAAAACGACCGCTGCCAAAGACGGCGCACGTAGTTGACTCAAAGCAGTTCGGCGCTTTCATCGGGCTGGCGCGTTCGGGGACGCGACCCCGTAACAAGTGCCATCTCACTGGCAATACTTGCTTTCCTTTGCGGCAATTACCCGCTGCACGAATCCTTCTTAGTAGGTCCGCAACTCTTTCATCCGTATTGTTTCGTAGTATATACGTAATCACTCCCGTTGTCAGGTTGGCCCTGAGAATGAGACAACTAGTTCGTAACACCACGAACGAGTCGGGTATGGATTTGGAAGTAACGGGAAATGCGAACGGAAGAGCGGGCGAGATTTCGTCGGGCTCCGCGGCACCCAGGCGGGATTGTCTTGGCTTGGGGCGGCTCATCCTTAAGCAATTCGTCAGTTGCATGCTGGTGGCGGCGGTGGCATACGGCTGCTTTCAGTTCATTACGCATTATATTCTGCAATCCGTCCAGGTCGTCGGTGGCAGCATGTCGCCCACGTTGCATGACTCTGAGCGGTATGTTTTGAATCGGTGGGTTTACCACCTGCGCGAACCCCAGCCCCAGGACATTGTGGTTCTGCGCGATCCGGAAGATAAGAGCTACGCGGTGAAACGGATTGTTGCGCAGCAGGGTGATCAAATTTATGTAAACC